>NZ_RZOS01000509.1:0-3712 GCF_004022605.1 Mesorhizobium sp. M4B.F.Ca.ET.089.01.1.1 | reverse complement strand
GCTCGCCTCGGCGCCAGCGAAGCGGCGGTGGCCAAGGTGCTGGTGATCTGCCAGACGTTCGAACCCGCCGGCCTGTTTGCCCGCGACCTCGCCGAATGCCTGTCGCTGCAGCTTGCCGTGCGCGACCGGCTCGATCCGGCGATGCGGGCGCTGGTCGCCAACCTCGAGCTGCTGGCGCGGCGCGATTTCCAGACGCTGAAGCGGATCTGCGGGGTCGACGAGGAGGATCTGCTCGACATGCTGGCCGAGATCCGGGCCCTCGATCCGCGGCCCGGAATGGCGTTTTCGGGCGGCGCCAGCGACGCCATCGTCGCCGATGTCGAGGTGCGTGCCGCCAACGACGGCAGCTGGGCAGTCGAGCTCAATGCCGAGACGCTGCCGCGCGTCCTGGTCGACAATGTCTATTTCGCCAGGGTTTCGGGCCACGCGAAGGACCAGGCGGAGAAGGACTTCCTGGCCGAGTGCCTGCAGAGCGCCAACTGGCTGACGCGCAGCCTCGACCAGCGGGCCAAGACCATCCTCAAGGTCGCTTCGGAGATCGTTCGCCAGCAGGACGCCTTCCTGGTCCATGGCGTGCGCCACCTCAAGCCGCTCAATCTGCGTACGGTGGCCGATGCCATCGGCATGCACGAATCGACGGTGAGCCGGGTCACGGCCAACAAATACATGCTGACGCCGCGCGGCGTGTTCGAACTGCGCTATTTCTTCACCGCTTCCATCGCCTCGGCGGGCGGCGGCGAGGCGCATTCCTCGGAAGCGGTGCGCGACCGCATCAAGCAATTGATCGATGAGGAAAAGCCTGTCGACGTGCTCTCCGACGACGCCATCGTCGACATGCTGCGGGAAAGCGGCGTCGACATCGCCCGCCGTACAGTCGCCAAATACCGGGAAGGCATGAATATTCCCTCCTCGGTGCAGCGGCGGCGTGAAAAGCGCGCTATCGCCAGCGCCGGGCGCTGACCGCACCGTCAAACGGCCGCGGCGCGGATTTCCACAGTTTTCGAGCTTCATTGACAAGCCGCAATGAAGTGTCTAGAAGCCCGCCCGCATGAGGCGGGCCTGAAACCCGCAAGCGGATGGGTCCGTCACAGCGAAGGACTCGCGACGGCCAGAAGGCAACTTGTGATCAACCGGAAAGTTCGGATTTAAAATCGGCGCGAGCGCCGCCGCAAAGCTTGTGCGCGCGGACCACGAGTATAAACTCGGGACAGTTTGAAGCCTGAGTAGGGAAGGTCAGTTTTCAGATGAAACTGCGCATTTCGGGAAAACACATGGACATCGGCGATGCGTTCCGTACGCGCATCAACGACCGTGTCGGCGAGGCGATCGGGAAATATTTCGATCGCGGTTTTTCAGGGCATGTCACGGTCATCAAATCGGGGTCGCGCTTTTCGGCCGACTGCATGATCCGGCTCGATTCCGGCGCCTCATTGCAGGCGACGGGCGACGCACAGGACCCCACGCTTGCCTTCGAGGCGGCGGCTGATCGCCTCGAAACCCGCCTGCGGCGCTACAAGCGCCGCCTGAAATCGCACAACTCCGGCAACGGCAATGGCGAGCCAACCGACATCGCCTATACGGTGATGGCGCCTCTCGCCGACGACGACGAGGAGATTCCGGAGAATTTCGCTCCGGCGGTCGTCGCCGAGTCGACCATGACGCTGCGCACCATGTCGGTGGCGTCCGCCGTCATCGAACTCGACACCAAGGACAGCCCGGTCTTCGTGTTCCGCAACGCCGGGAACGAGCATCTCAACATCGTCTACCGCCGGCCGGATGGGAACATCGGCTGGATCGACCCGTCCACGACCAAAGTCGCACAGGGATAGCAGCCAGCCGCGCGAGGGGGCGAGGACTGGCTGCGGCGGGCGAACAAGGGATTTTTCAGGCATGGATCTTAGCGATCTGATCAACGTTCCGGCGATCATGCCGGCGTTGAAGGCGAACTCCAAGAAACAGCTGCTGCAATTGCTGTCTGAGAGGGCGGCGGCGATTTCGGGCATTCCGGAGCGGGAGGTGTTCGACACCATCCTGCAGCGCGAGCGGCTGGGTTCGACCGGAGTCGGCAACGGCATCGCCATTCCGCATGGCAAGCTCGCCGGGGTGAAGCGGATCGCCGGCGTCTTCGCCCGGCTGGAAACGCCGGTCGATTTCGAGGCGCTGGACGACCAGCCGGTCGACCTGGTGTTCCTGCTGCTTGCACCGGAGGGTGCTGGCGCCGACCATCTCAAGGCGTTGTCGCGCATCGCGCGCGTGCTGCGCGACGCCGACACCGTGGCCAAGATCAGGGGTACGCGCGATGCGGTGGCGATCCACGCGCTGTTGTCGGACACGCAGGCCTCGCACGCGGCCTGAAGCTCTTTTCGGGATTAAAACCTTCGGAGGGCCGCCAAAAGCGACCCTTTCCATTTGGACCCTGACAGACCGCCGTCAGTGAATGGCGACGGTGGTCAGGTCGTTCTCCAGCGCGCCAGCCAGCGCCCGGTCGCGGGCGTCGGACAGCAGGATCGGCTGGCCATTGGCCGCAAACAGCGCCCACAGCTCCATGCCGGGCGCGATTTCGTCGAGGCCGGGGAAGCGGCCGCGCAAATCGTCGCTCGAGACTTTCCTGAGATAGGCGACCGAGCCTTCGCCGAGATGGGCGAATTCGCCGCTGGTCATGGTCGAGGTTTCGTCGGTTCTGGTCATTTCAAGCCTCCTTGGCGCGAGGACGCCGTCCAAGGCCGCCCCGCATGAGAGCTATCGGTAAGGATCAGTCTTTCACCGATATGTTTATTTTCCGTACCAGCCGCTCGACCTCCGGCCGATCGAGATCGATCGACAACAGGCCGTTCTTCAGTTCCGCCGCGATCACCCGCATGCCGTCGGCCAGCACGAAACAGCGCTGGAACTGGCGCGCGGCAATGCCGCGGTGAAGGAATTCGCGCTCGGTGTCGTCGGTCTGACGGCCGCGCACGATCAGCTGGTTCTCCTCCGTCGTGACATCGAGGTCGCTTTCGGCGAAGCCGGCGACGGCGAGCGTGATGCGCAGCCTTTCGGCCATGCCGTCAGCGCCGCTGAGGCGCTCGATGTTGTAAGGAGGATAGCTGTCACCGGATTTCGCCAGGCGCTCGAGCGTCTTTTCCATGGTGTCGAAGCCCAGGAGAAGCGGGCTCGAAAAGGGCGTCATTCGGCTCATGTTACAGTGTCCTCTGGAGAGCGACATAAACTGGAAAAACCCGGATGGCATTTTTCCCGATTGTCTTGATATGGTCCGCCGCGCGGACAAGTTCAAGCCATCACAAACCCCGCCCCAAAACCCCGCCCAAAAAGACTCCCAGAAGGAATTGAAATGCCGCAGTCACGCAAGATCATCATCGACACGGATCCCGGCCAGGACGATGCCGTCGCCATTTTGCTGGCGCTCGGCAGCGCCGAGCTGGAGATTGTCGGCATCACCGCCGTTGCCGGCAACGTGCCGCTGAATCTGACCGAGAAGAACGCCCGCAAGATCTGCGAGCTGGCCGGCCGGCCCGACATCAAGGTCTATGCCGGCGCCATCCGGCCGCTGGCGCGCCAGCTCGTCACCGCCGAGGAAGTGCATGGCAAGACCGGCCTCAACGGCCCGCAACTGCCCGATCCGACGATGCCGCTGCAGGATCAGTACGCCGTCGATTTCATCGTCGAGACGCTGATGAGCGAAGACAGCGGCACGATCACGCTCTGCCCGCTC
>NZ_RZOS01000508.1:0-3718 GCF_004022605.1 Mesorhizobium sp. M4B.F.Ca.ET.089.01.1.1 | reverse complement strand
CGGCATGGCGGTGACGCCGGACAACAGGACGATGATCGTTGCGGAGTCGCACGCCAACCGGCTGACCGCCTTCGACATCGCCGAAGACGGCAGCCTTGCCCGCCGCCGCGTCTGGGCGGACCTCGGCGGCGACTATCCCGACGGCATATGCATCGATGCCGAGGGCTGCGTCTGGTACGCCGACGTGCCCAACCAACACTGCGTCAGGGTGCGCGAAGGCGGCATGAAGCTCGACAGGGTCGAGGCCGATCGCGGCTGCTTTGCCTGCATGCTGGGCGGGCCTGACGGCAGGACGCTCTATATCGCCGCCGCCGAATGGCGCGGCTTCGAGCACATGATCAGCGATGCCCGTACCGGCCAGGTGCTGAGCGTCGAAGCGCCGGCACCCGGCGTGGGTTGGCCTGCCTACAGTTCCGGCAAACGCTGATAGTTGGCGATATCGGCCCTGACGCCGAGCCGGGCGATCGTCTCCTGCGGGCTGAAGGCGATGCGCTCGTGCGCGGCCTTGACGATCGGCACCACCTTGTCGACCGCTGCCTGGCTTTCCCATTCGACGATGGTGACGAGGTTGAACTCGCCCGGCCCGGAGAACTGCTCGAGCAGGAAGTCCTGCACGAAGCCGCTCTGCTGGCGCAGCAGTTCGTGGGTCATCCGGACCTTGCCGATGATCTCCTCGCGAGCCGCCGCCGGAACGACAAACTTGTCGACCCGGAACACGCTGCCATTGCCTTGACTTGTCTTGCTCATTTCGATCTGTCTCCGTTCTGGAAAGGCTCGTTTCGCAGGGGCTCGGAGACGGTTTGCAAGCTCAAGGTAAGTTGAGGTCAAGGGGAATTTTTTGCGCCGACTTCCCCTTCTCCCCATGTGGGAGAAGGTGGATCGGCGCGCAGCGCCGAGACGGATGAGGGGTGCTGGAAGAAACGCGGCTGCAGCGATTTCAACATATCGCCAAGCTGGAACACTCCTCATCCGTCGCCTTCGGCGACACCTTCTCCCGCAAGGGGAGAAGGAAGAGGCGCTAACTAACCTCCGACGTCCTTCTCCGCACGATGACACCCAGCTCGTCGCTCTCGCGGGCGACGCGCAGCCTCTCCTCGGCCTCGGTCGCCTCGCGCTGGCGGTCCCACATCGAGGCGTAGAGGCCATCCTTTCGCAGCAGCGCGGCATGGGTGCCGCGTTCGGCGATCTGGCCGTCCTTGAGCACGATGATCTCGTCGGCCGAGATCACCGTCGACAGGCGGTGGGCAATGACGATGGTGGTGCGGCCCTTGCTGACGAGGTCGAGGGCTGCCTGGATCTCCTGCTCGGTCTGGGTGTCCAGCGCCGAGGTCGCCTCGTCGAGCATCAGGATCGGCGGCGCCTTCAAGATCGTGCGGGCGATCGCCACGCGCTGCTTCTCGCCGCCGGAGAGCTTCAGCCCGCGCTCGCCGACCATCGAGCGGTAGCCCTCGGGCAGTTTCTGGATGAAGGGGCCGATCTGGGCGAGCTCGGCCGCCTTGCGCACTTCCTCCTCGCTGGCGCCGACGCGGCCATAGCGGATGTTGTAGGCGATGGTGTCGTTGAACAGCACGGTGTCTTGCGGCACCATGCCGAGCACCGCGCGCAGGCTCTCCTGGGTGACGTCCCTGATGTCCTGGCCGTCGATCAGCACCTGCCCGCCCTGCACGTCATAGAAGCGGAACAGCAGCCTGGAGATGGTCGACTTGCCGGCGCCGGATGGGCCGACGATGGCGACCGTCTTACCGGCCGGCACTTCGAAGGAGACGCCCTTCAGAATCTTGCGGTTCGGATCGTAGGAGAAATGCACGTCGCGGAACTCGACCTTGCCTGCGCCGACCACCAAAGGCCTGGCGTCCGGCTTGTCGACGATTTCCTGCGGCACGTCGAGCAGGTCGAACATGTGCTCGATGTCGGTCAGCCCCTGGCGGATCTCGCGATAGATGAAGCCGATGAAGTTGAGCGGCACGGAAAGCTGCATCAGCATGGCGTTGATGAAGACGAAGTCGCCGACACTCTGCGTGCCGGCCTGCACTTCCAGCGCCGACATGCACATGACGATGACGGTGCCGAGGCCGAAGATGACGCCCTGGCCGAAATTCAGCCAGCCGAGCGAGGTCCAGGTGCGGGTGGCGGCGATCTCGTAGCGCGCCATCGAGCGGTCGAAACGCTCGGCTTCCATGGCCTCATTGGTGAAATACTTGACCGTCTCGAAATTGAGCAGCGAGTCGATCGCCTTGGTGTTGGCGTCGGTGTCGCTGTCGTTCATGTCGCGGCGGATCGAGATGCGCCAATCGCTGGCCTTGACCGTGAACCAGACATAGACCCAGACGGTGACAGCGACCACGGCCACGTATTTCCAGCCATAGGTGAAGGCGAAGATGCCGGCGGTCAGCGCGAATTCGAGGATGGTCGGCGCCGTGTTCAGCATGATGAAGCGCACAATCGTCTCGATGCCCTTGGTGCCGCGCTCGATGATGCGCGACAGGCCGCCGGTGCGGCGCTCGAGATGGAAGCGCAGCGATAGCTGGTGCATGTGGACGAAGGTGCGGAAGGCGAGCTGGCGCACCGCATACTGGCCGACACGGGCAAACAGCGCGTCGCGCAGCTGGTTGAATCCGAGCTGCACCAGCCTCAGCACGTTGTAGGCGACGACCAGCATAACCGGCGCAAGCAGGAAGGACGGCAGCGGCGGCGGCGTCTTCGCGGCGCCGGCCAGCGCGTCGGTCGCCCATTTGAAGAAATACGGACCGGCCACCAGCGTCACCTTGGCGACCACCAGCAGCAGCGTTGCCCAGGTGACGCGCGCCCTCAGGTCGGCGCGGTCGGCCGGCCACATATAGGGCCACAGATTGCGTAACGTCGCGAGGGTCGATGAATCGGAGACGGTTTTTCCGGCCATTCTTTTTGCCTTCTTGTTCTAGCCGACGGAGCAGCAGGATTTGACCAGCGCCGAGAGCGATGCCGAGACATCGGCGAGCGCCGCGTGGTCGACTTCGTAGCGCGAGCGCTGGCGGTCGGGCTCGAAACGGACCAGTCCGGCCTCGACCAGGATCTTCAGATGTTGCGAGACGGTGGACTGGGCGAGGTCGAGATGGTCGACCACCTCGCGGCAGCAGCAGGAACGGCTTGCGGCGAGATGCCTGAGGATCTCGATGCGCGCCGGATGCGAAAGCGCCGCGAACCGCGCCGCGACGGCGCGGCTGTCGGGGGCGCAGGCGGGATGCGCGCTGTTCGCAGGAGCGGATTCAACCAGGGATTCTGTCATCGTTCATCGGCGATAGACGATGAACGATGACAGGGCAAGCTAGGCTGGTGGGTAGTAGGGACTTCTCCCCCACAAGGGGGGAGATTGGCCAATCGCCGAATTCCTACTCCGTCTTCGTCGGCGCCGTCGTCATCTGGTCGCCCATCGCCTTCATGTCGGCGGCCTCGCCTTCCTTCGACTTGCCGGGAACCTTGAACACCTGGCCGGGCCAGATGCGATCGGGATCCCTGATCTGGTCCTGGTTGGCGAGATAGATGGTGGAGTAGCGCACGCCGTGGCCATAGACGCGCCGCGAAATGCGCCACAGCGTGTCTTTGCGGCGGATGATGACGGCGCCGTCGGCGTGTTCGAGCTTGGGTGCCACCGTCTCCGGCACGTCCGGCGTCGCCGCCGCGACCTTGGCCGGCGCCTCGGCCGCAGGAGCAGCGGGCGCCTCGGCGGTCGTCGCGGGCG
>NZ_RZOS01000507.1:0-3722 GCF_004022605.1 Mesorhizobium sp. M4B.F.Ca.ET.089.01.1.1 | reverse complement strand
CGAATGTGGGGAATTTGGCGACGAGTTCGTCGACCAACTGGCCGGCCAACTGGTCGCGGCCGGCAAGCTTGGCGCCGATCAGGCGCGCGGCCAGATAATGCGACTTGGTTGCGGTCGTCCGCAACGATTCACTGGCGATGGCAGCCTGCCTCGTATCGTCCAGCATGAACGCGCCGACAAAAAGCCCGTAATCCCACCATGTCGGATGGCCGCTGAAGGTCTCGACGGCGTGCGCCATGATAGGGGTACCTTCGCTGTACCTGCCGGCGAAGACCAGGCCGTAGCCGTAGGCCGCGGCCATGCCGAGATCGTAAGGATTCAGCTCGTGGGCCTTGCGCATCCAGCGTATTGCTTCATCCGTATTGCCGAGGCGCGAATTGAGATAGCCATAGGCGCGATGCGCATAGGGGCTGGTCGGGCCGATCTGCACGGCACGATGGGCAAACGACATCGCCTGCTCGATCGTGGCGCCGGAGGGATAGGCGTAGTGATCGGTGACGGCCTCGAGGTGCAGCGAAGCAAGCTCTGAATAGACGAGTGACGATCGCGCACCCTGGCGGGCCAGATCCTCGAGGCAACGGTAGGCGGCCTCATGCGTCGTGGCGCTTTGATCGAGATAGTATCTGTCGTTGAGCACCAGGCATTGCGTCAGGCCGGTGCCGAGACCGCCTTGATCGATATAGCCGTAGATCGGCCCGGAGGCCGGAATGGTCGAGGTCAGTATGTTGGCGACGCTGTCCTCGACGGCGTCTGGCGCATTGTCCTCGGCGGTCAGGTTGCGCGACAGAAGCACCCTGCCGGTGGCGACGTTCTGCAACTCGATCGTTACGTCGCTCGGCGTGGGTCCAGGCACGATGTCGAATACGAAGCTGGTGGCGTCGGCGGCCGGATCGTGGGTGCCGTCGGCGTCGCGTCCGATGAAGTCTATGGTGTCGAAACCGGCAAGGCCGGAGCGCAGCGAAGCGGCGACGCGTGCAGCTTCCGGACTGCTCGCCTTCACGGCGATGTAGATCAAAGGCAGGTTCTCCGCCGGCGGCGAAGCGACGCTGCTGGTCGCCGTCGTCTCGACCGTCGAGGCGGTATCCCCGCCGCCGAGCAAGGCATCGCCGCCCTGGCGAAGGATGAGCACGCCCAGCATGGCGATGACGAGGGCGATCGCGCCCCAGAAAAAGCGCAGGTGGCGGGTGAGCGAAGGAGCAGGCGCGGAAGCCGCGGGCGGCGACATCAGCGGCGCCTGAGCAAGGCCGGGTTCTTCGGGCAATCCCGGCGCGACGATGGCCGAAGCGGCGCTCTCCGCCTGCCTTTGTTCGTCCGGCAGGCGAATGGCATTCAGCTCATAGGAGGGAACATAGCCGCCGCGCGGGATGGCGATACGCACCGGTTCGGCAATGCCTTCATTGGCGAAATAGTGCTGCAGAAGCTCGCGCAGCCTGCCCGCCTGCACGCGCACCACGGCATCGGTCGACGGATCGAAATCGCCGTCCCGGCCGAAAACATCCATGGCGATGGAGAAGCCCTTGAGTCGGTCGCCTTCGCCGGCCTGCTCGCGCTCGACCAGATAGCGCAGCAGCTTTCGGGCACGCTCCGAGCGTCCGAATGTTTCGCTGGCAAGCAGTCGCTCAAGTGTCTCGCGCACTGCGGGGGCGGCAGGCGTGGCATGCTGCAAGTGTCGAACCTCTCGAAGTCGGCACAGGTTAGGGCGCGATCATATAGTGATGGGACTGCCGCACAAGCATACTTGTATTATGCTATCGCGTAAGCCACCGGATAATTGCCCATGGTTAGCGGGGCCGGTATCGCAATGCGTGCGGAGCGCCGCGGACGTGCGACGCTCCGGGTAGGCATTGATCAGCCCGCCTTGCGGCCGACGATGCGGTTGGCGGCCGAGACCACAGCCTCCAGCGAAGCGGCGACGATGTTGGTGTTGATGCCGGCGCCGAACAGCTTGCCGCCGGGGTGCTCCATCTCGACATAGGAGATGGCGGAGGCATTCGAGCCGCGCTGCAGCGAATGTTCGGAATAGTCGAGCACCGACATCTCGACGCCGACATGCCGCGACAGCGCATCGACGAAACCATCGATCGGGCCGGTGCCGGTGCCGGTGATGGTCACCTCTTTGCCCTTGTCGAGGATCACCGCCTCGATCACGCGCCGGCCCTTCACCTCGGTGTCGGGATAGGTTTGGTGGTCCATGAATTTCAGCCGGGCGCGGGGCTGGTCGACATAGGTATCGAGGAAGCGCTCATGGATGCGCTTGGCCGGCACTTCCTTGCCTTCGGCGTCGGTGATCGCCTGGATAGCCTGGCTGAACTCGATCTGCAGGTTGCGCGGCAGATTGAGGCCGTAGTCGGCCTGCAGCACATAGGCGATGCCTCCCTTGCCGGACTGCGAGTTGATGCGGATGATCGCCTCATAGGTGCGGCCGACATCGGCAGGGTCGATCGGCAGATAGGGCACTTCCCAGAGCGGCGTGTTGGCCTTCTTCAGCGCCTTCATGCCCTTGTTGATGGCGTCCTGGTGCGAGCCGGAGAAGGCGGTGTAGACCAGCTCGCCGACATATGGATGGCGCTCCGGGATTTTCAGCTGGTTCGAATATTCATAGACGTCCTTCATCCGGTTGATGTCGGAACAATCGAGCTCAGGATCGACGCCTTGTGTGTACATGTTGAGCGCCAGCGTGACGATGTCGACATTGCCGGTGCGCTCGCCATTGCCGAACAGCGTGCCCTCAACGCGGTCGGCGCCGGCCATCAGGCCGAGCTCGGTGGTGGCGATGCCGGTGCCGCGGTCGTTGTGCGGATGCAGCGAGACGATCAGGTTCTCGCGATTGTCGAGATTGCGGCACATCCACTCGATACGGTCGGCGTAGATGTTGGGCGTCGACATCTCGACCGTCGAAGGCAGATTGATGATCAGCTTGTTTTCAGCCGTCGGCTTCACGATCTCGGTTACCGCGTTGCAGATCTCCAGCGCGACTTCGAGCTCGGTGCCGGTGAAGCTCTCCGGCGAGTATTCAAAGCGATAGCCGCCGCCGGCCTTTGCCGCCATGTCGGTGATCATCTTGGCGGCGTCGGTGGCGATGCGCTTGATGCCGGCAACGTCCTTTTCGAAGACGACGCGGCGCTGCAATTCGCTGGTGGAGTTGTAGAAGTGCACGATCGGGTTGCTGGCATCCTTCAGCGCCTCGAAGGTGCGGGTGATCAGCTCCGGGCGGCATTGCACCAGCACCTGCAGCGAGACATCGGCCGGCACGTTGCCTTCCTCGATGCACCAGCGCGCGAAATCGAAATCGGTCTGCGAGGCCGAAGGGAAACCGATCTCGATCTCCTTGAAGCCCATGTCGAGCAGCAGCGCGAACATGCGCGCCTTGCGCTCATGGCCCATCGGGTCGATCAGCGCCTGGTTGCCGTCGCGCAGGTCGACCGAGCACCAGATCGGCGCCTTGTCGATGACCTTCGACGGCCAGGTGCGATCGGTGAGGCCGACGGTCGGGTAGGGTTGGTATTTGCGGGCGGCGTCCGTCATGCCCTTCTCGGCATGGTCAGCCTGAATGTCTTCTCGTGCGTTCATCGTCATCTCTCCCGGCGGCTCGCGGATCCGCCTTCAGACGGATTGGTGCCGAGCGGCGCCTTTACCAAAGTTTCGTTCGCTTGATGTGACTTGCCAACTGGCCAAGGAGCGTGCGCGTAAGCGGCGATTTCGACCGCCGGGCGCTCCTTCAG
>NZ_RZOS01000506.1:0-3724 GCF_004022605.1 Mesorhizobium sp. M4B.F.Ca.ET.089.01.1.1 | reverse complement strand
CCCTTCAGGCCCGATGGCGCCAGCGCGTCATCGTAGAAGCGGCCGAGGCTGCGCGCGGCACGCCGCAGCGTGGCGTTGTTGCAGCGGCTGAATCCTGGCTTCTGGGCTTCGGTCATGTTCGCTCCTTGGCGGCGAAAAGCTGCGCCGGCCTGCCGCAAAAATAGTTTTTGCCGCCGCCGTTGACAAGATAGTGGCATATACCTATTTCGGCAAAAGTGGCATATGCCACTAATTGAAATCGGAGGTTATCGGCGGGTGACGTGGTCGTCGTCGCCGAACCGAAGCGAAGCGAACAAAGGAGCAGGACAATGAGCACAAAGGACAACAAGGGCACGGCCGTGATCACCGGCGCCTCGTCGGGCATCGGCGCGGTCTATGCCGACCGGCTGGCCGGGCAGGGCTACGATCTGGTGCTGGTGGCGCGGCGCGCCGACCGGCTGCAGGAGGTGGCGGACAGGCTGGCCTATGCCTATGGCCGCAAGGTCACGACGATCGTCGCCGATCTCGCCGACGATGCCGACCTGCGCCGGGTCGAGCAGGCGATCGCGACGGACGAGAGCGTGAAGCTGCTGGTCAACAATGCCGGCATGGGCGGCATCGAGACGGTCGCCGACGCCGATGCCGACGCGGCCGAGAGCATGATCAAGGTCAATGTCGTTGCCTTGACGCGTTTGACCCGCGCGGCGCTGCCGGGGCTGCTGGCGCGCAATCGCGGCGCCATCGTCAACATCGCCTCGGTGGTCGCCTACGGCATCGCGGTTGGCGGCATCTACAGCGGCACCAAGGCCTATGTCGTCAACTTCACCGAAGCGCTGCAGAAGGAGGTCGCCGGAACCGCGGTGAGGGCGCAGGTCGTGCTGCCGGGACCGATCCGCACCGAGTTCTGGGACGCCTCCGGGATCAGCCTCGACAGGATCAACCAGGACTGGGTGATGAGCGCCGACGACCTGGTCGACGCCGCCCTTGCCGGCCTTGCCCAGGGCGAGACCGTCACCGCGCCCGGACTTGCCGATCCTGCCGGTCTGGACACCTATCTCGGCGCGCGGGACCAGTTCTACGGCAGCCTGTTTGCCGGCAAGCCGGCGACGCGCTACGCGGTCTAAGTCCCAGTCGTCTGGCGGCCAGCCAAAGCGTTGTTTTGCGCAACTCCGGACGGAAAACCGCTGCGCGCGTTTCCTGGAATTGCTTAGACTGGCCGCCACATCTGCAGGATCGAGGCGGCCAGCAGCAGGCCAAGCACGACGTTGAGCGCGCGCCACTGCCGCTCGGTCTTGAGCAGCCGGGCGAGCAGCGTGCCGGCCACGCACCACAGCGACAGCGAGAACGCCGCGGCAAGGCCGAACACCGCGCCGAGCAGCAGCGCGAGCCGCAAGGGTCCGTCGGCAAGCGCTGCGAAGGATGCGGCGGCGCCCAGCCCCATCGCCCAGCCCTTGGGGTTCATCCACTGAATGCCGGCGCCGCCGAAAAAGCTGTTCGGCCTGGCCATGGACACGTCGAGATTGGGCGGGCCGCTGCGGCCGATCTTGACTGCCAGCCAGATCAGATAGAGCGAACCCGCGATCTTCATCGCCAGCTGCAAGGACGGCACGGCGGCGAGCAGCCCGGCAAGCCCGGCCGCACCGGTCGCCGCCACCGTGGCCAGGCCGGCGGCGCTGCCGGCCATCAGCGGCACGGAGCGGCGAAAGCCGAACTGCGCGCCGGAGGCCGTCGACAGCGTCGTGGCGATGCCGGGCGTCGAGGTGGAGATGAGCGCGAACAGCACGAGGGGAAGGAGGGTTTCGGGCATGCAGGCTCCTTGCGCGGGAACTTGCATGCTAAAGCGCGCTTGGCATCAGTAAATGCAATGTTTGATATGACTTGCATTAGCATCTATAATGCAAAAGTGATCCGCAATCTCGACACCGCGTTGATCCGAACCTTCGTCACCGTCGCCGACAGGGCCAGCATGACGGCGGCGGCCAATGCGCTCAACCTGACGCAAGGCGCCGTCAGCCAGCAAATCAAGCGGCTGGAGGACGTTCTTAGCTGCAGCCTGTTCGAGCGTGACCGGCGCGGCTTGCGGCTGACCCGCGCCGGCGAGCGGCTGTTCGGCAAGGGCAAGCGCCTGCTCTCGCTCAACGACGAGATCTGGGCCGAGATGGCCGGCAGCGCAGTCGCGGGCAGGGTACGACTCGGCGTGCCTTACGACCTTGTCGGCACTTTGCTTGCGCCGGTGCTGAAAGCTTACGCCGAAGCCCATCCGCAGGTCGAGATTTCGCTGGTCTGCGCGTCCTCGCCGGAGCTTGCGACGGCGCTTGCGGCCGGCACGATCGATCTCGCCATCATCGAGGAACGAGCCGGCCCCACCGCCGGCGAATGCCTGCTCGTCGACCGACTGGTCTGGGTCGGAGCGAGAGGCGGCTCGGCACGCCTGAAGCGCCCGCTGCCGGTGTCGATGGTGGCCGACACCTGCGCGTTTCGTCCGTCAGTGCTCGCTGCCCTCGGCGCGCATGGGCTCGACTGGCGCACTGTGTTCGAGAACGGCAACATCGATGCCACGACCGCTACGGTCCGTTCGGACCTTGCCGTCACCACCTGGCTGGCATCGACCGTGCCCGCCGATCTCGACATCCTGTCGTCCGGTCCGGACCTTCCGGCGTTGCCGAGTTTCGCCATCAACCTGCATCTGCCGAAGCATGGCATCGAGCCCGCTGCGCGAGAGTTTGCGCGATACATCCGCGATGGGCTCGTGCGGCGGCCGGTGGCCGCTTGAGCCCGAGCAGAACTTGGGTTCCTCTCCCCCGTCGATCGGGGGAGAGGTGTCGAGCGAAGCTCGACGGAGTGGGGGTCGACCTGGGCTCGGGCGTTGTTACTTCAAGCCGGCGCCTCGCCCTTATTGAAGCGCCGCCGCGAGTTGTCAGCGAGGGTGCATTTGAGGAGCGTCTTCCCCCACTCCGTCGCTGCTCCGCAGCGCCACCTCTCCCCCCTCCGGAGGGAGAGGAAAGGTGCCAATGCCCGCCCCGCTACTTCCAGTTCCTGCGCCGCTCGAGCTCGGCATCCGACGGCTTGTCCTGAGCAAAGGAGCCAGTGCGGATCTCGCCGCCGCGCTCATAGGTCGCCATGATGACGCCGGTGGTGGTGGCCTGTGACTTGACGAGCTTGAAGGCGGCCGGCATCGCATTGTCACCGAACAGCCGCTTGCCCTTGCCCAGCAGCATCGGGAAGGTCATCAGCTTGATCTCATCGATCAGCCCGTTGGCGAGCAGCGTCTGGATCAGGTTGCCCGATCCCTGGATGAGCAGGTCGGGTCCGTCTTCCTGCTTGAGCTGCCTGAGCCTTGCGACGACATCGGACCCAAGCGGCTCGGTGTTTTCCCAGGTCAGCGAATCCGGGCGGTGCGTCGCCACATATTTGGTCGCAGGGTTGAAGGCATCCGCGATCTGATCCTTCTGGTACGGCCAATAGGCGGCGAAGATGTCGTACGTTCGGCGGCCGAGCAGCAGGGCGAAGGGTTTGGAAAACAGTTCCTCCATGGCCACGCCCGCCACCTCGTCGAAATAGTGGAATGTCCAGCCGCCGAACTTGAAGCCGCCAACCGGATCCTCTTCCGGACCGCCGGGCGCCTGCATGACGCCGTCGAGGCTGACGAATGTGGCAGCGATGATCTTCCTCATTGGAACTCTCCCTTTTCGTGATCCGCGCCGTGGGGGCCGGATTTTGGCCAAGAGCGGCTCGGCGTTTCATG
>NZ_RZOS01000505.1:0-3729 GCF_004022605.1 Mesorhizobium sp. M4B.F.Ca.ET.089.01.1.1 | reverse complement strand
CCATCAATGCCGAGGTGCTTCTGGAGGCGCGCGCCACCAACAAGTTCTCGGGCGAGCAGATCAGCCGCATCTCGCTGATCCAGGAGAATGGCGACCGCCGCGTGCGCATGGGCAATCTGGCCTTCGTCGGCTCGCATTCGATCAACGGCGTCTCGGCGCTGCACACCGAGCTGATGAAGGAGACGGTGTTCGCCGACCTCCACAAGCTCTATCCCGACCGCATCAACAACAAGACCAACGGCATCACGCCGCGGCGCTGGCTGATCCAGTGCAATCCCGGCCTCACCGCGCTTGCCCGCGAGGCGATCGGCGACCGCTTCCTGGACGATATCGACGCCATCAAGGGGCTCGACACCTTTGCCGGCGACGCCACCTTCCGCGAGAAGTTCGCGGCGGTGAAGCGGGCGAACAAGTCGAGGCTCGCCAACCTGGTCGCCGACCGGCTCGGCATCAAGCTCGACCCCTCGGCGCTGTTCGACATCCAGGTCAAGCGCATCCACGAATACAAGCGCCAGCTACTCAACATCCTGGAAGCCGTCGCGCTCTACGACCAGATCCGCTCGCATCCCGAGCGCGACTGGATGCCGCGCGTAAAATTCTTCGGCGGCAAGGCGGCGCCGAGCTACCACAACGCCAAGCTGATCATCAAACTCGCCAACGACGTCGCCAGGGTCATCAACCGCGATCCGGCGGTGCGCGGCCTGCTCAAGGTCGTGTTCGTGCCGAACTACAATGTCAGCCTGGCCGAAGTGCTGATGCCGGCCGCGGACCTTTCCGAGCAGATATCGACCGCCGGCATGGAAGCCTCCGGCACCGGCAACATGAAGTTCGCGCTGAACGGCGCGCTGACCATCGGCACGCTGGACGGCGCCAATGTCGAGATCAAGGAATGCGTCGGCGACGACAACATCTTCATCTTCGGCCTGACCACCGCCGAGGTCGCCGAGCGGCGCAACAACGGCTACAATCCGCGCGCGGTGATCGAAGGCTCGCCGGAACTTTCGCAGGCACTCGCTGCCATCTCCTCGGGCGTCTTCTCGCCTGACGATCCGCAGCGCTACCGCGCATTGATCGACGGCCTCTACAACAGCGACTGGTTCATGGTGGCGGCCGACTTCGACACTTACGCGGCCACCCAGCGCGACGTCGATACCGTCTGGCGCAACAGCCCCGACTGGTACGCGCGCGCCATCCGCAACGTCGCCCGCGTCGGCTGGTTCTCTTCCGATCGCACGATCCGCCAATATGCGAAAGAAATCTGGAACGTGCCCGTCTGATATGATTGCATGAGGTCACGAACAACGTGGCCCCTAGTGGAGTGAGTTTGACACTTGCGACCGATCCAGGACCAGTCGGCGATGCAGATGTCGAAGTCAAACCTCCGCTAGTATTTGAATACGAGTGCCCAGGGAGGGCGACCGCCTGATGAGGAAGCCGCGCGCGACCGCTGCGACGAGCGGGCCGGACGGACTGGCGCCAGCCGGCGATGTCGCGGCGATTGTCGCCGGCACGCATGGCGATCCCTTCGCGGTTCTCGGCGTGCATGAGGCCGGCAAGGGTTTTGTTGCCCGCTGCTTCGTGCCGAACGCCGAGTTCGTCACCGCCTACACGCTAAGCGGCAGGGCGGCGGGCGAGCTGTCGCGACGCGACGATTCGGGTTTCTTCGAGGGCAAGCTCACGCTCAGGAAGCGTCAGCCGCTGCGCTATCACGCCAGGAATGCCGGCGGCGACTGGTGGCTGACCGATCCTTACTCCTTCGGCCCAGTGCTCGGCCCGCTGGACGACTACTATATCGCCGAGGGCTCGCATCTCAGGCTCTTCGACAAGCTCGGCGCCCATGTCATCGACCATGAGGGCGCCACCGGCGTGCATTTCGCCGTCTGGGCGCCCAATGCGCGGCGCGTCTCGGTGGTGGGCGCATTCAACGAATGGGACGGGCGCCGGCACACGATGCGCGACCGCCGCGACACCGGCATCTGGGAACTGTTCATCCCCGATATCGGCGCGGGCCAGCCCTACAAGTTCGAGATCATCGCCCCCGACGGCGTGCGCCTGCCGCTGAAGGCCGACCCGTTCGCCTTCGAGTCGGAACTGCGCCCGGCCACCGCGTCGGTGACGGCGCCGCCGATGGCGCATGAGTGGGGCGACGAGGCGCACCGTACGTTTTGGCGCAGTGCCGACCCCAGGCGCGAGGCGATCTCGATCTACGAGGTTCACGCCGGCTCCTGGCAGCTTCGCGACGACGGCACGTTCCTGAGCTGGGACGAACTCGCCGCGCGGCTGATCCCCTACGTCGCCGACACAGGCTTCACCCATATCGAATTCCTGCCGATCTCCGAGCACCCTTACGACCCGTCCTGGGGCTACCAGACCACCGGCCTCTACGCGCCGACCGCCCGTTTCGGCGATCCAGACGGCTTTGCCCGTTTCGTCGACGGCGCGCATCGTGCCGGCATCGGCGTCATCCTCGACTGGGTGCCGGCGCATTTTCCCGTCGATGCGCATGGCCTCGCCCGCTTCGACGGCACTGCGCTCTACGAGCACGAGGATCCGCGCCAGGGCTTCCACCCCGACTGGAACACCGCGATCTACAATTTCGGCCGCCGCGAGGTGGTGTCGTTCCTGGTCAACAACGCGCTGTTCTGGGCCGAGAAATACCATGTCGACGGTTTGCGCGTCGACGCGGTGGCCTCGATGCTCTACCTCGACTATTCGCGCAAGGCCGGCGAATGGATCCCCAACGAGAAGGGCGGACGCGAAAACCTCGAGGCAGTCGCCTTCCTGCAGAAGATGAACAAGGAGGTCTACGGCCACCATCCCGGCGTGGTGACGATCGCCGAGGAATCGACCTCATGGCCGAAAGTGTCGCGGCCGGTGCATGAGGGCGGGCTGGGCTTCGGCTTCAAGTGGAACATGGGCTTCATGCACGACACGCTGGAGTATTTCTCCAAGGAGCCGATCTACCGCAAGCATCACCACAACGACATCACCTTCGGACTTGTCTACGCCTTCTCCGAGAACTTCGTGCTGCCGCTCTCCCATGACGAGGTCGTGCACGGCAAGGGCACGCTGCTGGGCAAGATGGCCGGCGACGACTGGCAGAAATTCGCGACCTTGCGCGCCTATTACGCCTTCATGTGGGGTTACCCCGGCAAGAAGCTCCTGTTCATGGGCCAGGAATTCGCCCAGCGCCGCGAATGGAGCGAGGCGCGGGCCCTAGACTGGGACTTGCTTGACCACGCTCCGCATCGCGGTATCTGGCAGACAGTGCGCGACCTCAATTATCTCTACCGCTCGCGTCCGGCGCTGCATGCGCGCGACTGTGAACCGGAGGGCTTTTCCTGGCTGATCGTCGACGACAGCGAGAATTCGGTGTTCGCCTGGCTGCGCAGCGCGCCAGACGGCAATCCGATCGCCCTCATCTCCAACTTCACGCCGGTGCCGCGGGAAAATTACCGCGTGCCACTGCCGAAGGCCGGCAAATGGCGCGAGATCATCAACACAGACGCTTCGGCCTATGGCGGTTCGGGCAAGGGCAATGGCGGCGTGGTCGAGGCCAGGGCGGAAGGTGGAGGCATATCGGCGACGATGCTTTTGCCGCCGCTATCGACGATCATGCTCGAATTTGTCCCGGACTGAACGATGCCGCACACTGGTAATTTGGGAGGGTAAAAATGGCAGACTTGAAAAGAACCCAGCCGTTGGCACGTGATGCCATGGCCTACGTGC
>NZ_RZOS01000504.1:0-3735 GCF_004022605.1 Mesorhizobium sp. M4B.F.Ca.ET.089.01.1.1 | reverse complement strand
GCAGCACTCTCCTCGCCTTCGGCGACCGCGATCATCAGCTTGGCGGCCTCGGTCGCCAGCGGTCCGCGCTCGGCGATCTTTTCTCCCCATGTCCTGGCCTCGGCGAGCGCCTTGCCGGTCTCGACGACGCGGTCGACAACGCCGAGCGCAAGCGCTTCGCTAGCCAGCAGGACTTCGCCTCCGATGGCCATGCGCCGCACCGTCTGCGCGCCGAAGCGGCGCACGGCGCGCTGCGTGCCGGACCAGCCGGGGACGACGCCGATCGAGGTTTCGGGAAAGCCGAGCTTCACCTGCGTCTCCGCGACGCGGAAATCGCAGGCCACCGCCAGCTCCAGCCCGCCGCCCAGCGCATGGCCGGACAGCGCCGCGATGGTCGGCTGCCGGAGCCGCGCCAGCCGGTCGAAGACACGGTGGCCATAGCGCACCCATTGCACCTGGAAATCGGCGGCGCTCAATTGTGCCCAGGCCTCGACGTCGCCGCCGGCGCAAAAGCCCTTGCCTTCGCCACGGACGAGCACGACACGCACGCCCTCAGCCAGCTCCGCCTCGTCGAGCGCCGCTTCGAGCGCGCGCAGCATCGGAATGTCCAGCGCGTTGAACTTTTCCGGCCGGCGCAGCGTGACGATGCCGATGGCGCCGTCCTGTTCGAAGCTGACGAGACGATCAGCCATGCGCGCCTCCGAGCGAAGCGCCGCCGTTCAGCGACAGGCCGATCGGCCGATCCTGGTAGAGCGACGCCGACGTCACCTTGAGGTCATTGGCAATGCCGAGCGGAATGTCGGCCTGCGCCAAGACATCGCGTTCCAGGTCGATGCCGGGCGCCAGCTCGGTCACCATCAACCCGTCGGGCGTCAGCTTCATCACGCAGCGCTCGGTGACATAGGTGATGTCCTGCCCTTGCGCGACCGCGCGCTTGCCGGAGAAGGAGATGTGCTCGACCTCTTCGACGACCTTCTTGACCTTGCCTTCCTGGTCGATGCGGATGCCGCCGTCGGCCAGCGACAGCTTGGCGCCGGCGTTGAAGAAGCCGGAGAAGACGATCTTCTTCGCCCGCGAGGTGATGTCGACGAAGCCGCCGGCGCCGGCGGTGACATGCGGCCGCGCCGAAAGTTTCGAGACATTGACCGAGCCATGGCGGTCGATCTGCAGGAAGGACAAGAGCGAGGCGTCGAAGCCGCCGGCCTGGAAGTAGATGAACTGGTGCGGCGAGGGCATGATCGCCTCGGCATTGGAGGCGCAGCCAAACTTGAAGTCGAGCAGCGGCACGCCGCCTACAGCGCCCTGCTCGATCACCCAGGTGACCTTGCCGTGCTGGCCTTCCTCCAGAAGGATGCGCGGCACGTTGGCGGAGATGCCGAAGCCGATGTTGACGGCCATGCCGTCGCGCAACTCCATGGCGACGCGGCGCGCGATCACCTTCTGGACGTTCATCTCCGCGTTGCGGAAGGTCGACAGCGGCCGGAAGATCTCGCCGGAGATCGCCGGATCGTAAGGGGTCAGCGTCGTCTGCAACTGGTCGGGCGCGACGACGATGTGGTCGACGAGCACCCCAGGCACACGGACGTCGTGCGGCTTCAGCGTGCCGTTCTCGACGACGCGTTTGACCTGCGCGATGACGACGCCGCCATTGTTGCGGGCGGCGAGAGCCTGCTCCAGCCCGCCGAGATAGGCGCCTTCGTGCTCATAGGTGAGGTTGCCGCGCTCGTCGGCGGTGGTGGCGCGGATGATCGAGACGTTGGGAACGATGGCGCGGAAATAGAGCCATTCCTCGCCGTCGAACTGCTGCACCGATACGATCGGCTCGCTGGCCGCCGCGTTCATGGCGCAGCCCTGGTGGCGGGGGTCGGCGAAGGTGTCGAGACCGACCTTGGTCAGCACCCCCGGCCGCTTGGCGGCGGCCTCGCGGTGCATGTCGAACAGGATGCCGGACGGCACATTGTAGGCCGCGACCGAATTGTCGCCGATCATCTTCCAGATCTGCGGCGGCTCGGCGGATGACGGGCCGGAAGGGTAGGAGCCGCAAAGCGTGCGCTTCAACAGGCCGGGTTTCGCCAGATGATCGATGCCCTTGATGCCGTACATGTCGCCTGCGGCGATCGGGTGCAGCGTGGTGATGGCCTTCGGGTGGGCTTCGGCATCGAAGCGCTCGCCGATCGCGGCAAGCACGGCATCCGGGCAGCCGAGGCCGCTCGATGACGACACCGACACGACCATGCCGTCCTTGATCAGGCTGGCAGCTTGCGCCGCGGAAATGACCTTGCTCACGCCGCGCTCCCGAGTTTCGGATCGATGGTGACGGCCTTGCCCGATTTGGCCGATTGCAGCGCGGCTTCAGCCGCTGCCAGCGACCAGACGCCGTCCTCTCCGGTGGCGGAAGGCCGGCCTTCGCCGCGGATCGCGGCATGGAACTGGCGCAGCGAGCGCGCGTAGAGGTCCTTGCGGTCGAAGCTCAGCTCTTCCTCGCCGGCGCCCGTGCGTAACAGCACCGAGCCGACCGGCTTCTGGGTCATGACATTGGTGGCGAACAGCGAACCTTCGGAGCCGTGCACCTCGAAGCCGGTGCCGGCGAATTTCGTCGTGAAGCCCTCATGCGACTGGGCGATGACGCCTGATTTGAAGCGCCAGATGCACATGGCGCCGTCCTCCAGCCCGCCGCCGGCCATGCCGGTGCTTTGCGTGAAGGCGGAAATCTCGACCGGATCGTCGCCGAGCACGAAGCGCAGCGTGTCGGCATCGTGCACTGTGATGTCGAGCACCACGCCGCCGCCAGCCTCGGGCTTGCTGATGCGCCAGCCCTGGAGGCTCTCCGGCAGGTAGACGGAATGGAAGACGCGCGCGGCGACTGGCTTGCCGATCCTGCCGGCGGCGATCGCCTCGCGCATGGCGCGATGCGCGCCGGCATTGCGCAGATGATGGTTGGTGCCGAGCACGACACCGGCAGCGTTGGCCGCCGCCACCATCTTCCTGGCATCGGCGCTGGTCAGCGCCAGCGGCTTCTCGCACAGCACATGCTTGCCCGCCTCGATCGCGGCAAGCGCTTGTTCAAGATGCAACTCGTTGGTGGTCGAGATGTAGACGGCGTCGACGCCGGCGCCGAGCAGATCATCGAGTGTCGAGACGCTGCGCGGAATGCCGTTCTCGCCGGCATAGGTGCTGGCGCGCTCGGGGCTGGAACTCATCACCGCAACGACCTCGCCATCGCCCTGCGCGCGGATGGCGTTGATCATGAACTGCCTGGCGATCGTGCTGGCGCCGATCAGTCCCCACCTGACGGTCATGCCGCGTCTCCCATTCCCGGACGGCGCGGGCGGTCCGGCCCGCAGCTTTCCCTGACCACCAGGTTGACCGCGCCGATGTGGTCCTCGGCGCGGGTGGTGCGCGACTGGATCATCTTCAGCATGGCATGGGCGGCGCGCTCGCCGAGGCCGGCCGCGTCGACCGCGACGCTGGTCAGCGCGGGCATGTAGTGTTCGGCCTCGGTCACGTCGTCGAAGCCGACGACGGCGAAATCCGCGCCGGGCTCCAGTCCGTGCTTGCGCAGCGCCAGCATGGCGCCGAAGGCGACCGCGTCGTTGAAGCAAAGCGCGGCCGTCGGCGGCTCGGCCATGGCAATGGCGGTATCCAGGCAAGCGATGCCGCCCTTGCGGCTGGTCTCACCTTCGAAGACCAGCGTGTCGGCGGCGGCAATGCCCAGCGTCGCGCAGGCCTCGCGGAAACCGCCGAGCCGCTCGTGAT
>NZ_RZOS01000503.1:0-3739 GCF_004022605.1 Mesorhizobium sp. M4B.F.Ca.ET.089.01.1.1 | reverse complement strand
CATAGGACGGCACGCTGGCCTGCAGCCCCGCCGCATTGCCGGCCAGAAGCAGGCTTTCGCCGGCGAGGAAAGTCAGGAAGCCGGCCGCGACGAGGTCATTGCCGAGCCGCTGGTATTTCATGGTGAGCAGTGCCGCCGCGACGACGACGCCCACGCCGTCGATGGTCCACAGCGTCTCGCGCAGCGCATCGCTGCCAACGAAAGTGCCCGCCATGCCCAGCGCGCCGCCGATGGCGAGGCCGATTGCGACGATGGTGTCCGAGGTGGAGCGCATGTGATGTCTCCCCTAGCCGGGCAGAGGATACAATGAGGTGGGGGGATCTCAAAGCGGCCGAACGCGACAATAGCGGCCCGGCATCTTCGTGCGGCTGTTGCCGACACGCACTGAGGCGGCGTCACTCAAGGATCGCGCGGGCGCTTCTCGCTGAGCGGCGCCGTGGGCAGGTCTCTACGGCGGAGCGAACGGAATGACGAGGTGTCCCTAGCTTGACATCAGGCGACTATGATCGTGTATTGTTCGACTAATGTTCTTTCCGGGGAGGGCCCATTGGCAGAAAAGGTAAACCAAAAGGAGGAGCCATTACCTGCAACAAATCCATCTGATCAATCACCTGGAGAAAAGAAAGGAACCAGGCGCGAAATTCCTGGAAATCTTCCCTATACCCCAACTCACGGCAGATTAAGTGAAGCGCTAAAATCGTTGGTGGAGGCCGAGCGTCCGCAGCAATTTAACGAAAGCTTCTTGGATAGCGTATTAAAGATTAGAGGTGGAAGTGCGCGCCCAATTCCCCCTCTTCTTAAGAGAATGGGATTGTTGAATTCCGACAACTCTCCGACCGAGCTATATTCCAAATTTAAGTCTGGATCGACGCGCTCCGAAGCGGCTCTCGTCGCACTCAAGAACGGCTTCTCGGAAATTTTCCGACGGAATGAATATGCCCATAGATTACCTGATGACCGCATCAAAGAGTTAATCATTGAAATAACTGGCCTTCATAAAAGCGACCCGATTGTCGGTGCCATTTTTGGAACTTTTAACGCGTTCAACGAGTTCGCGCGATCTGCGAAAGAGATCAAACCTCAGGATCCTGTCAGAGAGCAAACGGCTAAGCCCGACGATCAGGTAAGAACTGAGAGCAAGAGCTTGCGAGACAGCCCTGAATTCAATCTTGTTACGACTATAAATGTTGTTCTTCCAGAAACGACTGACGTTCAAGTTTACACCGCGATTTTCCGTTCGATAAGAGAGAACTTGTTAAGTTGAAAATAGAGCTTCAACATTTTTTATTAAGGGGAGCATCGCTGCGCTCGGCTGTAGATACCTCGCTCGCGGAGCAGGGCGTAAAGGGGCATGTAACCGCGATTGAAAAATTTTCAGATGCTCTAATTAAGGGATACGTTTCTGTTGCCTCTTCCGAGAATCGGCAGCAAGCGGACCGCATGGCGTCATACTATAAGCTTTTTTACCTACTTGAGAATGAGATCCGGAGTTTTATTGTTGATCTTATTGAATCGAGTAACGAATCGGATTGGTGGCTAACTAAGGTTCCCGAAAACGTTAGGCTAAACGCTGCAAAGAATTTAGAGCGTGAGCGTCGAGAGGGAATCATACCGAGGTCAGATCGAATGATCGACTACACCACGTTTGGGGAGCTCGGTGAGATCATTAAGGCGAACTGGGATGTGTTCGGGGGAGTTTTCTCTCGACACGACAAAGTTGGTGTCGAAAAGGTTCTACAACAACTTAATATGCTCCGAGGCCCGATCGCGCACTGTGGTGTTTTAGGCGAGGACGATGTCGTAAAGCTAAAATTGGTCGTTCGCAATTGGTACCGTTTGATGGAATAATGTTTCACATCAACGCTCAACAAGACACTGGCAAGAGACCCGCTTCTCAATCCCCCATCTTAAGCGCCTGGATAAACGCCTCCTGCGGGATATCCACCTTGCCGAACTGCCGCATCCGCTTCTTGCCCTCTTTCTGCTTGTCGAGCAGCTTGCGCTTGCGTGAGACGTCGCCGCCGTAGCATTTGGCGGTGACGTCCTTGCGCAGCGCCGAGACGGTCTCGCGAGCGATGATGCGGCCGCCTATTGCCGCTTGGATCGGGATCTTGAACAGATGCTGCGGGATCAGCTCCTTCAGCTTCTCGCACATCTGCCGGCCGCGCTTTTCCGCCGCCGTGCGGTGCACCAGCATGGAGAGCGCGTCGACCGGCTCGTCATTGACCAGGATCGACATTTTGACCAGGTCGCCCTCGCGATAGTCGGTCAGATGATAGTCGAAGGAGGCGTAGCCCTTGGAGATCGACTTCAGCCGGTCGTAGAAATCGAAGACGACCTCGTTGAGCGGCAGATCGTAGGTCAGCATGGCGCGCTTGCCGACATAGGAGAGGTCGGCCTGGATGCCGCGCCTGTCCTGGCAGAGCTTTAGAATCCCGCCGAGATAGTCGTCGGGCGTCAGGATGGTGGCGCGGATCCACGGCTCCTCGATCGAGGCGATCTTGACCACGTCGGGCATGTCGGCCGGGTTGTGCAGCTCCTTCAGCGTGCCGTCATTGAGGTTCATGCGGTAGACGACGGACGGCGCTGTGGCGATGAGGTCGAGGTTGAACTCCCGCTCCAGCCGCTCCTGGATGATCTCCAGGTGCAGCAGCCCGAGGAAGCCGCAGCGGAAGCCGAAGCCAAGCGCGGCCGACGTCTCCATTTCATAGGAGAAGGAGGCGTCGTTGAGGCGCAGCTTGCCGACGGCGGCGCGCAGATCCTCGAAATCGGCGGCGTCGACCGGGAACAGGCCGCAGAACACCACCGGCTGCGCCGGCTTGAAGCCGGGCAGCGCCTTTTGCGTCGGGCGGCGATCCTCGGTGATGGTGTCGCCGACGCGGGTGTCGGCCACTTCCTTGATCGAGCCGGTGAAGAAGCCGAACTCGCCGGGGCCGAGCTCGTCGACATTGATGCGGGCCGGCGTGAAGACGCCGGTGCGCTCGACCAGATATTTGGCGCCGGTGCCCATCATGCGGATGGTCTGGCCCTTCTTCAAGACGCCGTCGATGACGCGGACCAGCACGATGACGCCGAGATAGGCGTCGTACCAGCTATCGACCAGCATCGCCTTCAGCGGGGCCGATAGATCGCCCTCGCGCGGCGGCGGCAGCTGGTGGACGATGGCCTCGAGCACGTCGGGAATGCCGAGGCCGGTCTTGGCAGAGATCAGCACGGCGTTGGAAGCGTCGATGCCGATCACCTCCTCGACCTGCTCGCGGATGCGCTCGGGCTCGGCGGCCGGCAGGTCGACCTTGTTCAGCACCACGACGATCTCGTGGTTGTTGTCGATGGCCTGGTAGACATTGGCCAGCGTCTGCGCCTCGACGCCCTGCGAGGCGTCGACGACCAGCAGCGAGCCCTCGCAGGCGGCCAGCGACCGCGACACCTCGTAGGCGAAGTCGACATGGCCGGGCGTGTCGATGAGGTTGAGGATGTAGTCCTCGCCATTGTCGGCGCGGTATTTCAGCCGCACCGTCTGCGCCTTGATGGTGATGCCGCGCTCGCGCTCGATGTCCATCGAGTCCAGCACCTGCTCCTTCATGTCACGCGCCTCCAACCCGCCGGTGAGCTGGATCAGCCGGTCGGCAAGCGTGGATTTGCCATGGTCGATATGGGCGACGATGGAGAAATTGCGGATGTGGTCGAGGGGCGTCGTCATGCGGCGCGCTTTAGCAGGGGCGGGGTTGAGGGGCAAGCG
>NZ_RZOS01000502.1:0-3758 GCF_004022605.1 Mesorhizobium sp. M4B.F.Ca.ET.089.01.1.1 | reverse complement strand
GGGGAGGGGGACGCAGCGCCAAAGGCAGGACTATCGCGTTGAGAAAGCACTCATCTAACCGGAATGCCGCGGGACGCAGGCAGGTAGGCTCCCCCTTCTCCCCCTGTGGGAGAAGGTGTCGCCGAAGGCGACGGATGAGGGGTGCTCCAGCTTGGCAAGGACGGCGATCCTTCGCGCACCCCTCATCCGTCTCGGCGCTGCGCGCCGATCCACCTTCTCCCACAAGGGGAGAAGGGGAAGTGAGTGCTTACCCATGACCACCATAACCGCAGAAACCGCCGCCCCCGCGCGCCCGCGAAAGCTGGTCGGCGCCGGGCGTCGGCAGTGGATCGGGCTGCTCTATGTCGCGCCGGCGGTGGCGCTGGTCACGGTGTTCTTCATCGTGCCGCTGGGCATGACGGCGTGGATGTCGCTGCACAACTGGCCGCTGATGGGCGAGCACTCCTACATCGGCCTCGGCAACTACTGGGCGATCCTGCGCGACACGCGCTTCTGGAACGCGCTGCGCTTCACCGGCTGGTACACGCTGGTGGTGACGATCGCGATCTTCGCCGTCGCCTTTCCGCTGGCGATCTTCATCGAGCGGCCGCGGGCGATGACCAATGTCTACCGCACCGCCTTCTTCATGCCGGCCGTCATCGGCTTCGCCTCGGCGAGCCTGCTCTGGTCGTGGCTCTTGAACGTCGATTCCGGCCTGTTCAGCCCGGCCGCCTACGCGCTCGGCCTGACCGAGAAGAAGTTCAACCTTCTGGCCACCTTCCAGCCGGCATTCTGGTCGATCATCGCCATGGTCGTGTGGAAGGTCGCGGGCTTCACCATGATCATCCTGATGACCGGCCTGCAGTCGATCCCGTCGGAACTGCAGGAGGCGGCCATGATCGACGGGGCAGGGCCGTTCGCGCGCTTCCGCGCCATCACCCTGCCGCTGATGCGCCGCACGCTGGCGCTGGCGCTGATCCTGTCGGTCGCCGGCTCCATCCTCGCCTTCGACCAGTTCTACATCATCCTGCGCGGCGGCCCGCGCAACCAGACGCTGACCGCCGTCTACTGGATCTTCAACCAGTCCTTCGTGTCGTTCAAGCTCGGCTATGGCGCCGCACTTTCGATGATCCTGCTTCTGATCCTCGTCGTGCTCAGCCTCGTCCAGCTCTGGCTGCTGCGCAAACCGGAAGGGGTCGACTGATGGCGCAGGCGCGCAGCCGCACCAGCCGCATCCGGCTCGGCATCGCCGAGCACGCGACCGGCATCATCGCCTCGCTGCTGTTCCTGGCGCCGATCGTCTGGACGGTGCTGTCGGCCTTCAAGCCGTCGCAGGAGGCGCGCCAGCCGCCGCTGCCGCCATGGCCGACCACCGGCTTCTCGGTCGAGAATTACGGCACGCTCAACACTTTCGGCGACGGGCTCTGGCTGCCGGCGCAAAACAGCATCTACGTCTCGGTGATGACGGTGGTGTTTTCCGTCATCGTCAGCGTGCTTGCCGGCTACGGCTTCTCGCGCTTCCGCTTTCCCTTCAAGGACCTGCTGTTCGTCATCATCCTGTCGACGATCATGATCCCGTTCCAGTCGATCCTGACGCCGATCTTCCTGGTGCTGACCAAGGTCGGCCTGCACAACACGCTGACCGGGCTGGTCTTCGTCTATGTCACGCTGCAGCTGCCGTTCTCGATCTTCATGATGCGCAACGCCTTCGACGCGGTGCCGCGCGAGATCGAGGAGGCGGCCCGCATGGACGGCGCCAACAACGTCACCATGCTGTTGCAGGTCATGCTGCCGCTGGTCTGGCCCGGCATCGTCACCATCGCGCTGTTCGCCTTCCTCGGCGCCTGGAACGAGTTCCTGGCCGCGCTCGTGCTGATGACCGACCAGTCCAAGTTCACCCTGCCGATCATGATGACGGCGCTGCAGTCCGGCCGCTTCGGCGCCATCGACTGGGGTGCCGTGCAGGCCGGCGTCACCGTGATGATGGTGCCCTGCCTGATCCTCTTCCTGGCGCTGCAGCGCTTCTACATCCGCGGCCTGATGGCCGGCGCCGTGAAATGACGACAACGAAATTGAATGGAGTAAGCCGATGACCAACGCCCAAAAGACCGGCAAGCCGAAGCTCGCCTTCCGCCCGCTGCCGGTGCCGCAGGTCGACGTGCGCGGCTTCTGGGGCGACCGGGTCGATGCGGTCGCCGCGCGCACCGCCGAGATCCTCTACGAGCGCTGCGTCGAGGCCCGCATGCTGGAGCAGATCGACCCCGACCGGCCGTCGCCGGGCGTCGTCATCCCCTTCCATTCGCCGTCGCCCGACGAGGCCGCCAACCCCGGCTTCACCGGCTCGACGGTGACGACGCAGATGTTCTGGGACTCCGACTGGGGCAAGACCATCGAGACCGCCGCCTATTCGCTCTACCGGCGTCGCAACGATGCGCTGGAGAAGAAGATCGACGCCGTCATCGACCTCTACGGCAGGCTGCAGCAGTCCGACGGCTACCTGTCGAGCTGGTACCAGCGCATCCAGCCCGGCCTGCGCTGGACCAATCTGCGCGACTGCCACGAGCTTTATTGCGCCGGCCATCTGATCGAGGGCGCCGTCGCCTATTTCCAGGCGACGGGCAAGCGCAAGCTGCTCGACATCATGTGCCGCTATGTCGACCACATCGCCGACACTTTCGGTCCCGAGCCCGGCAAGAGGAAGGGCTATTGCGGCCATGAGGAGATCGAGCTGGCGCTGGTCAAGCTGGCGCGGGCGACCGGCGAGCAGAAATACATGGACCTGGCAAAGTACTTCATCGACCAGCGAGGGCAGCTGCCGCACTATTTCGACGAGGAGGCTCGCGCCCGCGGCGCCGATCCGAAGGCCTATCATTTCAAAACCTACGAATACAACCAGTCGCACAAGCCCGTGCGCGAGCAGGACAAGGTCGTCGGCCACGCGGTCAGGGCGATGTACCTGTTTTCCGGCATGGCCGATGTCGCCACCGAATATGGCGACGATACGCTGCGCGCGGCGCTCGACCGGCTGTGGGACGACCTGACGACCAAGAGCCTCTATGTCACCGGCGGCCTCGGCCCGTCGGCGCACAATGAAGGCTTCACCAGCGACTACGACCTGCCCAACGAGACCGCCTATGCCGAGACCTGCGCCGCGGTCGGCCTGGTGTTCTGGTCGAGCCGCATGCTCGGCATGGGGCCGAACGCGCGCTACGCCGACATGATGGAGCGGGCGCTCTACAACGGCTCGATCTCCGGCCTTTCGCTCGACGGCTCGCTGTTCTTCTACGAGAACCCGCTGGAAAGCCGCGGCCGGCACAATCGTTGGAAATGGCACCGCTGCCCGTGCTGCCCGCCCAATATCGGCCGCATGGTGGCGTCGATCGGCAGCTATTTCTACGGCCTCGCCGACGACGCGCTGGCGGTCCATCTCTATGGCGACTCGACCGCCCGCTTCGAGATATCGGGCAAGCCGGTGAGCCTGGTCCAGACCAGCAATTATCCCTGGGACGGCGCCGTCTCGATCCGCGTCGAGCCGCAGGCGCCGGTCGCCTTCACCCTGCACCTGCGCGTGCCGGCCTGGTGTCGCAAGGCGGCGCTCAAGGTCAACGGCAAGGCGATGGCTCTCGATGCCGCATCGAGCGACGGCTACGCGGCGATCCAGCGCGAATGGCAGAAGGGCGACCATGTCGAGCTCGACCTCGACATGTCGATCTCCCGCCTCTTCGCCAATCCGGAGGTGCGCCAGGACATCGGCCGTGTCGCGCTGGCGCGCGGCCCGC
>NZ_RZOS01000501.1:0-3760 GCF_004022605.1 Mesorhizobium sp. M4B.F.Ca.ET.089.01.1.1 | reverse complement strand
CCGATCACCGCCACGGCGAACCCGCAGACGGCCGCCACCACCAGCGCGCGCGGCAGCGGCTGCAGCGCGTTCCAGCGCCGGATGCGGCGCATGACCTTCAGCGCAAGCAGCGAGAACAGCGCGCCGACACCGCCGCCGACGATGCCGCAGGCAAGCACCAGCGGCCAGTCGGTGGCAAACGCCACCGTGTCCTTGGCGACGCCGAAATAGGTGTAGTTGCCGAGCAGCCCCAGCGAGGCGAGGCCGGCCAGGATCACCGCCGTCAGCACCAGCCCGTTGGTGCGCGCCTCATAGGCCCGGCCCATTTCCTCGATGGCGAAGACGATGCCGGCAAGCGGCGTGTTGAACGCGGCGGCGATGCCGGCGGCGGAGCCGGCCAGGATCAGCCCGCGCGCCTGCGCCATGCCGCCCCAGCGCGCCGCCTGCAGCATCAGCGAGGCGCCGACCTGCACCGTCGGACCCTCGCGGCCGATCGAGGCGCCGCAGGCGAGGCCGACGACGGTGAGCGCGATCTTGCCCGCCACCAGCCTGAGCGACAGGATGCGGCTGCGATCGTCCTCGTCGCGCAGATGCCGCGCCGCGATCGCCTGCGGAATGCCGCTGCCTTGCGACCCCGGGAAGAAGGAATGCGCCAGCCAGGCGCAAAGGACGAAACCGAGGGGCGTCACCACGAGCGGCAGATAGAAGCGCCAGCCGCCCTCATTGCCGGTCATGATATGGAACAGAGCCTGCGCGCGGTCGGCAAGCAGCGCGAACAGGACGCTGATCAGGCCGATCGAGACGGCGCCGGCCCAGAAGACGAGACGCGGCTGCCAGACGCGCCGCGACACCCACATGGCGCGCGAACGCCGCAGCAAGCGGTTTTTTCGGGATATGCCGGCCATGACGAGCCTCGTGGTGATAGGCCCGGCCTAGCACAATGACGGGGCCGATCAACCCGGGCGGCGAGTCCGACGCTATGCCGGCACCGCATCGGAACGGGGTTCAAGGAGATGTGATCGGAATACCCGCCGGCGCACCGGCCGGCGGGAAGGTCGGCGTGGGTGCTTGGCGGTGTTCACATCGCCATTTTTTCACACTCGGCCTGGGCCTTCTTGGTCGACGTGTCGATCATGTAGGTTTTGCCCTTGGCGTCGGTCATCATCATCATGCAGTGCTTGACCGGTTTCGCCATCTTCATCATCTCGGCGCTCATCTTGGCGTCCGGCATCATCGTGCCCATATGGCCGTCGGGCGTGATCGCCGTCACCTGGCCGGCCTTCATCATGGTCATCGTTCCCATCGTGTCTTCGGCAAATGCCTGTGCCGCGGAAAGGCCGAGGAGGCCGGCGATGACAACAAGCTTGATCGATTGCATTCCGCATACTCCCATTTTGCAGGGGCACAGTTGCCCCTTTCCGGGTTCGCGAAGGCGCCTTGGGTCGTTACGCCAACACGAATATGTGATCGATTTGCGCAGTGCGAGGGATGCGGCGCCGCCTCACGGCGGTCGAGCGAATGATGACACGACTGGCAAGGTCGCGCCCGCCCCGCATGACTCCGCTCCGAACCTGTGCTATGCGCCGCGCTTCATTTCGGGCACGATGCTGAAATCGGCCGCAAACCGCTTATATTGGCGCAACCATGACCCTTTCACTTGATCTTACCGCCGAAGGCGCGCGCGACGCCTTGCGTGCCCGCGCCACGCCGGCCGAAAAGCCGACGCTGATCGGCCTCACCCGGGCTGAGCTCGGCGCCGCCCTCGTCGAGGCCGGCATCGTGCCGGAGCGCCAGGCGAAAATGCGCGCCCAGCAGCTCTGGCACTGGATGTATGTGCGCGGCGTCTCCGACTTTTCCGGCATGTTCAACATCTCCAAGGATCTGCGCGCCGAACTCGACAGGCATTTCACCGTCGCGCGGCCCGAGATCGTCGAGGAGCAGATCTCCGCCGACGGCACCCGCAAATGGCTGTTCCGCTTTCCGCCGCGCGGCGCCGGCCGCCCGGTCGAGATCGAGACCGTCTATATCCCCGAGGAAGGCCGCGGCACGCTCTGCATCTCCTCGCAGGTCGGCTGCACGCTGACCTGCTCGTTCTGCCACACCGGCACGCAGAAGCTGGTGCGAAACCTGACTACGGAAGAGATCCTGGCGCAGCTGCTCACCGCCCGCGACCGCCTCGGCGACTTCCCCGACCGCGACACGCCCGACGGCGCCATCGTGCCGGCCGAGGGCAGAAAAGTGTCCAACATCGTCATGATGGGCATGGGCGAGCCGCTCTATAATTTCGAGGCGGTGAAGAAGGCGCTGCTGATCGCCTCCGACGGCGACGGCCTGTCACTGTCGAAGCGCCGGATCACGCTGTCGACCTCCGGCGTCGTGCCGGAAATCTTCCGCACCGGCGAGGAGATCGGCGTCATGCTGGCGATCTCGCTGCATGCCACCAATGACGATCTGCGCGACCTTTTGGTGCCGATCAACAAGAAGTATCCGCTGAAGGAGCTGATCGCCGCCTGCCGCGCCTATCCCGGCCTCTCCAACGCCAGGCGCATCACCTTCGAATATGTGATGCTGAAGGACGTCAACGATTCCCTCGACGACGCCAAGGCGCTGGTCAGGCTCTTGAAGGGCATCCCGGCCAAGATCAACCTGATCCCGTTCAACCCGTGGCCGGGCACCAACTACCAGTGCTCGGACTGGGAGACGATCGAGAAATTCGCCGACTACATCAACAATGCCGGCTACGCCTCGCCGATCCGCACCCCGCGCGGCCGTGACATCCTCGCCGCCTGCGGCCAGTTGAAGTCGGAATCGGAGCGCATGCGCAAGGTCGACCGGCTGGCGCTGGAAGCGATGATGATCGCGGGGCACGGCGAGGCGTGAGCCGCTTCGTCGCCTACCTCATCCGCTTCGCTGTCATCCTGGTCGGCTACATCGCCGCCTCGTTGGCGGCCAGCGCCTTCCTCAACATCCTGTTCCTGGGCTCGCTCGGCTATACGCCCGACCAGGCCCACCCGACGGCGACCGCCTCGCTCTATTTCTCGATCCCCTTCGTGGCGTTGTTCGTCGCCTATTTCGCCTTCATGCCGGCGGCGGTCGTCATCGTCGCCGCCGAGATCCTCGGACGGCGCGACTGGCTGTTCTATGCGATCGCCGGCGGCGGCGTCGCCGCGGCCTTCCTCGGTTTCGTCCGCCAGAGCGGCGATCCCGACTTCGTCATCACCGATACCAGCGCCATCCTGGCGGTGATCGGCTCCGGCATGGTCGGCGGCATCTTCTACTGGCTCGCCGCCGGTCGCTGGGCCGGCAGCTGGCGCGAGACCCAGCCTATTTCGCCTGGGCCGTCAGGATCTTGAGCGCGAAGGCCGAGAACACGCCGCCGAACAGATAGTCGACCACCCGCATCACGCGGGGGCTTGCCCTCATCGCCGCCGAAAATCTTTCCGCCGCCAGCACAGCACGATGAACATGACGCCGAGGAAGAACAGCTTTCCGGGCGCGTTCGGGTCGTGCGCGGAGACGAACTGCGGCAAAAACGTCATGAAGAACAGGATGATCTTCGGGTTGAGCAAATTGACGCCGAGCCCGGCCGCCCAGCTGCGGAACAGCGAGATACGCGGGCCGGCCTTCTTCTCCGGCGAGAAGGCCGAGCCCTTGCTGACCGCTTGCCACGCCAGAAAGACCAGATAACCGGCGCCGAAGATTTTCAGGACGAAAAAGGCCATCGGCGAGGCGACGATCAGCGCCGAGACCCCGACCGCCACCAGTGTGGTGTGGATCAGCG
>NZ_RZOS01000500.1:0-3763 GCF_004022605.1 Mesorhizobium sp. M4B.F.Ca.ET.089.01.1.1 | reverse complement strand
TCCTCGAGGATTGCGGCCATATCGTCGTCGGCATCGCGCGAATGGATGACCAGCGGCAGGCCGGTCTGGCGCGCGGCGGCGATATGGGTGCGCAAGCCTTGCGCCTGCGCATCGCGCGGCGCCTTGTCGTAGAAGTAGTCCAACCCGGCCTCGCCGATCGCCACCACTTTTGGGTGCGCGGAGAGCCGCACCAACTCGTCGGTGGTCACATCGAGCTCTTCCGCCGCATTGTGCGGATGGGTACCGACGGAGCAATAGACCTCGTTAAAAGTTTCAGCAATTTCAAGGATTTGCTGAAAACGCTTCACGCGCGTCGAGATCGTCACCATGCGAGCGATGCCGGCCGCCAGGGCGCGGGCGACGATCGCCGCCCGCTCCTCGGCGAAGTCCGGAAAGTCGAGATGGCAATGGCTGTCAACGAGCATCAGGCTTTGGCATCCTGCTCGACATAGCGCGGGAAAACGCCCTCCGGCGCCGGCAGCGGCGTGCCTGGCACCAGCGCGTGATCGGCGTGGACATGCTCGAAACCGCGCCTGTCCGCCGGCACCGCCAGCAGATCGAGCAGCTTCGCCGCTGATCCCGGGATGAAGGGCTGGCACAGCACCGTCACCCGCCGCACGACCTCGGCCGTCGTCCACAGCACGGTCTCCATGCGGGTCGGATCGGTTTTCCGCAGCGCCCAAGGCTCCTGGGAGGCGAAATAGCGATCGGCTTCCGCCACCACGCCGAAGATCGCCGCCAGCGCCAGGTGGATGCCCTGCTCCGCCATCGCCCTGCGCGCCACTGTAAGAGCTTCCACGGCCTGGTCGAGGATCGCCGTGTCGGCCTCCGCCAGTTCGCCGCGCGTCGGCACCACGCCGCCGCAGTTCTTGGCGATCATCGACAGCGAGCGCTGTGCCAGATTGCCGAGCCCGTTGGCGAGATCGGCGTTGGTGCGGTTGACGATCGCTTCATGGCTGTAGTTGCCGTCCTGGCCGAATGGCACCTCGCGCAGGAAGAAATAGCGCACCTGGTCGACGCCGTAGTGCTCGGCCATGGTGAACGGGTCGATGACGTTGCCGACCGATTTCGACATCTTCTCGCCGCGGTTGAACAGGAAGCCGTGGCCGAAGACGCGCTTGGGCAGCGGGATTCCCGCCGACATCAGGAAGGCCGGCCAATAGACGGCGTGGAAGCGCACAATATCCTTGCCGATGATATGGGCATCCGCCGGCCAGAACTTCCATTTATCATCGTTTTCATCGGGATAGCCAAGGCCGGTGATGTAGTTGGTCAAGGCGTCGACCCACACATACATCACGTGCTTCTCGTCGCCAGGCACCGGCACGCCCCAGTCGAAAGTGGTGCGCGAGACCGACAGGTCCTTCAGCCCCGACTTGACGAAACTCATCACCTCGTTGCGCCGCTCTGCGGGGCCGATGAAGTCGGGCTGGCTTTCGTAAAGCGCTATGAGCTTGTCCTGATAGGCCGAAAGCCGGAAGAAATAGCTCTCTTCCTCGACCCATTCGACCGGCGTCCCCTGCGGCCCGTAGCGGACGTTGTCGGCGCGAACCTCGGTCTCCTCCTCGCCGTAATAGGCCTCGTCGCGCACCGAATACCAGCCGGCATATCCACCCTTGTAGATATCGCCATTGGCGGCCATCGCCTTCCAGATCGCCTGCGAGGACGCGTAGTGGCGCTCCTCGGTGGTGCGGATGAAATCATCATTGGAGGCGTTGAGCACCGCCGCCATGCGCCTGAACTCGGCTGAGTTGCGGTCGGCAAGTTCGCGCGGCGAGAGCCCATCCTTGCGCGCCGTCTGCAGCATCTTGATGCCGTGCTCGTCGGTGCCGGTGAGGAAGAAGACCTGCTTGCCGTCAAGGCGCTGGAAGCGGGCGAGCGCGTCGGTGGCGATCAGTTCGTAGGCATGGCCGATATGCGGCTTGCCGTTCGGGTAGGAAATCGCAGTCGTGATGTAGAATGTGTCGCGTGACATGAATGAACCGTCATGAAAGTCTGAATGTGAGTTGTGGGGGTGGATATCCTATCGGCATGGCGATTGCCATCCCGAGCGGGCCATCACATTCGCATCGCAGAATTCAGGCGGTCGATCATGATCAGAGCGTGCTGCTTCTTGTCGAGATTGTAGGTCTCGGTCTCAGATATAGCGTTCTGGGCTTCCTGCCAAGCTTCGGACAGAGCCTTGGCCCGCGCTAGATCGCCGGCGAGTGCCGCCTCGCTGGCGCGTGAGGACAACAGGTCGAGCGCGTGTCGGTTGAAGATGTCGAACTGGATCGCCTGGTCGCGGCCGGCAACCGCCTCGGCCAGCCGGTGGGCGCCGGCGACGTCGCCCTTCCTCGCCGCAACAAGGGCGTCGAGCGCGGCGGCGATCTCCAGCCCGCCATACTGCGTCAGAAGGATGGCGTTGCGGGCGCTGCCCCCTGCCCGCTCGGCAAGTGCCGCGCGCGCCGCAGGCTCCTCGGGTGGTGGCGGCTCGATGCCTTGCAGAACGGTCATCAGTTCCTCGTCGCCGAGCGGCGTCAGGCGCACCATCTGGCAGCGCGAGCGGATCGTCGGCAAAAGGCTGCCCGGGGCGTGCACGATGAGGATGAACAGGGTGCGCGCCGGCGGCTCTTCGAGACTCTTGAGCAAGGCGTTGGCGGCATTGGTATTCATGTCGTCGGCCGGGTCGACGATCACGACCCGGTAGCTGCCGTCATGCGAGGTCATCGACAGGAAGCGGCTGACCCTGCGGATCTCGTCCACGGTGACGACCGTCTTGAAGCTCTTGGTCTTGTCGTTCGCCGGCCGGGTCAGGTGGAGCACCGAAGGATGCGCCCCGGTGGCGATCTGGCGAAACAGCGATGAGGCCGGGTCCGGCTGAGCGATAACGTCCGGCGCCCGCTCGAATGCCGGGTGCTTCAGGAGATGATGCGCGAGGTGAAAGGCGAGCGTCGCCTTGCCGATGCCGACCGGTCCGGCGAGGATCAGCGCATGCGGCAGTTTGCCGGCGCGATAGGCAGTGGCGAGCATGGAAGCCGCCTGACCGTGGCCGATGAGGCGAGCCGTCTCGGACGGTTCCGGCACGCCGTCCAGCGTGTCGTGCTGCTCGGGGGCGATGCGTTCGAAGATCATGCCGGGGCTGTCTGCCGCTGCTCGGCCGGCGTCATCGTCTCAAGCGCGGCGAAGACGGCGGCGGTGACGACGTTTTCCACCGTGTCCGGGTCGGCGGAGGCGTCGATGACGATGCAGCGCCCCGGCTCGGCGGCGGCGATGGCGAGGAAAGCATCGCGCCTGCGGCGGTGGATATCGAGCGTTTCCTTCTCGAAACGATCTGGACCGTCATTGGCGCCGCGGCGGGCTGTGGCGCGCCGCAGGCCTTCGGCCGGATCGATGTCGAAGACCAGGGTCATGTCGGGCACCATGCCGTTGATGGCGACCTCCTCCAGCGTCTCCATGAAGGCCGGATCCAGACCGCCGGTGACGCCCTGGTAGACACGCGAGGAATCGATGAAGCGGTCGCAAAGCACGATCGATCCGCGCTCCACTGCCGGTCGGATGACCTGCTCGACATGGTCGGAACGCGCGGCGGCGAACAGCAGCGCCTCCATCTTCGGGCCGAAGGGCTCGGCAGCGCCGGAAAGCAACACGTGCCGAACTGCCTCGGCGCCCGGCGAGCCGCCGGGCTCGCGGGTGACGAGGACGTCGTATTTCTTGGCACGCATCCGCTTTGCCAGCCGCTCGATCTGCGTCGACTTGCCTGCCCCTTCGCCGCCTTCGAAGG
>NZ_RZOS01000004.1:0-48876 GCF_004022605.1 Mesorhizobium sp. M4B.F.Ca.ET.089.01.1.1 | reverse complement strand
GGCTCGGACTCGCCTTGGCAATAGGTCTACTCGTCGGATTGGAGCGCGGCTGGCGGGAGCGCGATGCACCCGATCGCAGCCGGACGGCCGGAATTCGGACGTTCGGCATATCAGGCCTACTCGGCGGCATTGTGACAGCTCTGGCCAACGCGCTTGGCGCTGTATCCGTTCTGGTCGGCGGTTTCATCGCCTTTGCGGCAATCTTCGCCTGGTACAAGGCACGCGAGGCGGCCCACGACGAGGATTTCAGTGTTACGAGCGTCATCGCCGGCCTAGGCGTCTTCGCGCTCGGTGCGCTTTCGGTCGCCGGTGACTATCGGGCCGCGGCGGCTGGCGGGGCAGCTCTCGCGGCCGTCCTTGCAAGTCGCGAAATTCTGCACGGTCTCTTGCGGCGTCTGACCTGGATTGAACTTCGTTCGGCCTTGATGCTTGCGGTGATGACCGCGATCGTTCTGCCGTTGCTGCCAAATCGCACGATGGACCCATGGGGTGGGTTCAACCCTTGGGAGGTCTGGTTCCTCACAGTGCTGATGGCCTCGATATCCTTCGCCGGCTATGTGGCCATCCGCGTCCTCGGTGGTACGCGCGGCCTGCTCGTCAGTTCGCTCGCCGGTGCGGTCGTCTCCTCCACCGCGGTGACCATTACGCTTGCTCGCAGTGCCGCTTCTGCCGCCAATCCTCTGCCGCTTGCGGGCGCGGCTTCGCTTGCCGCGATGGTTTCGATTTTGCGCGTTTGCACTGTAGTTCTGGCCATCGAGCCAAGCCTATTGGCCACGGTCGGCATGCCTGCCCTTGCCGCGTCGGTCGCATTCGCACTATGCGGAATTTTCCTGCTGACCAACCATGGCCGGGATCCAGAAAAGGGCACCCCGACACGCAATCCATTTGAGCTGGGCCCGCTGCTGCTGTTTGCCATGCTTTTCGCGATCGTTTCGACCGCAAGCGCCGCGTTGGCAGCTCAGTTCGGCGGACACGGGTTGCTGGCGAGCTCAGCGCTTGCGGGAATGTTCGATGTCGACGTTTCAGTGCTGAGCGCATTGCGTTTGGTGAAGCATTCGGTCTCCGTTGAAGCCGTCGGCCTGGCGGTGCTGACAGCACTCACTGCAAACGCGATCGGCCGCCTGTCGCTGGCGGCATTTGCTGGTCCAGTGAGGTTCTGGCTGCCTCTGGCTGGCATCACGCTGGTCGCAGCGGCAGCAGGCTGTTTCACCATGCTTGTGCCCTAACGAGAACTCTCCTTTGACACGGATCAAGGCTGGCACCCGTGGCCGCGCTATGGATCACATCAAAGGAGTTCGCCATGACCAGTTTGCAGGACCTCACCCCGAAATTCCGCCATGTGCGGTTGCTGCTTGCTCGCGAGAAGGGTCACCCGGAAGGGGATCGCGAGGAAGGCTATGATGTACTCGCTCCCTTGACCAGCGAAGGCAGGATTGACGCGGAAGAATGGAAATCACACCGGGCCGCCTGCCGCGTGCGCCGTTTTCGCACTGGCGAGGACGACTTGATCGGCCGCCTCCGGCGCAAGCCGGGCGGGCAATGGTATTTCGACTATGCCGAAGGCGATCGCGATGACGAGACCGGTTTTCATCTTGGCGACGAACGCTTCGTGACAGGCGAATATGTTTCGATCGAACGCAACGGAGCCATGCACACCTACAAGGTGGCAAGGGTCGAGCGCCCGTAACACCGCCACGCCAGGCTTCCCAGGTGCAGACCATGTCGCGTCGCATCCTCATTGTGGTCGGTCATCCCGACCCATCCCCCGACCGGCTCTGTCGCTCTCTTGCGCAGGCCTACGCCGAGGGGGCGGAGCAGGCACAGCACAGCGTCCGCCGGATCGATATCGCGGCAATTGATTTTCCAGTGCTGCGAACAATGCAGGAATTCGAACACGGCGCCGTCCCCAACAGCCTCCAGCATGCCGCTGAAGCGATTGTCTGGGCGGAGCATATCGTGTTTGTCTTCCCACTCTGGCTCGGGACCATGCCGGCTTTGCTCAAGGCATTTCTGGAACAGGTCATGCGGCCGGGGACCGCCTTTGCTTACCCGGACAAGGGCGGCGGCTTTGCCAGGACGTTGCTTCGTGGTCGCTCCGCTCGCGTGGTGGCAACGATGGGCATGCCGTCCGCTCTCTACCGGCTTTGGTTCTTCAGCCACGGCATCGCCGGCATGCGGCGAAGCATCTTGCATTTTGTCGGCATCAGACCGGTGCGGGAGACCCTGTTCGGGATGGTCGCGGGCGCCAGCGACAGGACCAGAGCAAGGGTGGATCGGGCAGATGCGCAAGCTAGGGGAGCGAGGGCTATAGCATGGCGATCCGCAAACCGGGACATTTCTGCCCCCCACAGGGGCCGTTTCTTCAGGGCCTATGGATCGACGGTGAATTCGGCCCACATGCCGGCCCCATAGTGACCAGGCACGTTGCAGATAAGCAGGTATTTTCCTGCCTTCAGTTCGACGGTCAATGTGCCTGATTTGCCGGGATCGAGCTCAGAAACCTCGCCCTTGTCACCAGCCCTGTCTTCATCGACCCTGTTCTCGGCCTCGAGGTAAGGAAGCGGCTTGCCGGGATCGGCGAGGTACATCACTATCATTTCGTGAACGGTGTCTTTGGAGTCGTTGGTCACCTTGAATGTGACCTCTCCGGCCTTCACCGCACCCGGCGAAGCCTTGATACCCATGGTCGCCTTGGTGAGATCGAGTCCTGGCGCTGCATAGGCGATCCCCGTCGGCATCTGCACCTCCGCGCCCTTGTCCCACAGCGAAATCTGGACAAGCGTCGCAGCCTGGGCTCCGCGATCGCCGACCATCAGCATTGCAGCAGCCAGCCCGAGCGCTATTCTCTTTAATATGGTTTTCATGGCGAACCTCCTTCAGGACGGCAGCAGAAAGCGCTCTACGTCCTGATTATCATCCTGTTCGCGGACTCCCGCGCCGTCCTTGCGCCAAATCAAACTGATCGGCGCGACTCATTAGCGGCGCCGGTGCAACTGCCAGCCAGTTTGAGGGTGTAGATCGGTGCCGTGACGGATCGTCAGGTAATGCCCGCCGGTTGGGCTTTACGGCCGCGCGCCAACCATTTGCCACTTGACCCACGTCAAGGCCTCCGACCTGTTTCCTGTTCAATATCCCCCATCAAAGATTCAAATTGGGGAGAGCATCATGGCTACGGCTGGAATCGATATCCCGATCCGAAAAGTCACGTCGACGACTTCTGCCAAGCTTCGACTGGGTTCCCTGACCGCATTGGTAATCGGCTCGATGGTGGGCTCCGGCGTGTTCAGCCTGCCGCAGAACATGGCGGCCGGCGCCGGCCCTCTTGCGATCCTGATTGGCTGGGCGATCACCGCGGTTGGGATGCTGGCGCTTGTTTTCGTCTATCAGTCGCTCGCGGTAAGGCGACCAGAACTCGACGCGGGTCCCTACGCCTACGCCAAGGCCGGCTTCGGTCCCTTCATCGGCTTCAACAGCGCCTGGGGTTACTGGATCAGCGCCTGGGTCGGCAATGTCTCCTATGCGGTGATCGTGTTCAGCGCTTTGTCCTACTTCTTTCCAGCTTTCGGCGACGGCAATACCTGGCAGGCGGTGCTCGGCGCGTCTGTCCTGTTGTGGCTGATCCACGTCCTGGTTCTGGCAGGCATCCGTCAGGCAGCAGTCGTCAACTTGGTCGTCACGGTGGCGAAGATTGCTCCTGTGGTGCTGTTTGTCGGGATCGTCGCTGTGGCTTTCAAGCTTCAGGTCTGGTCTCTCGACTTCAGCGGGCTTGGCAACGCCAGTCTCGGCTCGATTGCCGCACAGGTGAAGAGCACGATGCTGGTGACGCTGTGGGTCTTCATCGGCATCGAGGGAGCAAGCGTATTTTCAGCCCGTGCGGAACGCCGCAGCGACATCGCGAAGGCGACTGTTCTCGGATTCTTCACCTGCCTCGCTCTCTACGCGCTGGTTTCGCTGCTGTCGCTCGGCATCCTCAGCCAAACTGAGCTCGCCGCGTTGAAGAACCCCTCCATGGCAGGCGTCCTGGAGGCGGTTGTCGGACCGTGGGGCGCCATCCTCATCAACATCGCGCTTGTTGTGTCCGTGGTCGGCGCGTTCCTGAGTTGGACGCTGCTTGCCGCGGAAATTCCGCACGTTGCCGGCAAAGACGGCACGATGCCGAAGTTCTTCGGCCACGAGAGCGAGCGGGGCGTGCCGTCGACCTCGCTCCTGATCACCAACCTGCTCGTGCAGGCGTTCCTGGTTATCACGCTGTTCGCACAGAGCACCTACCAGGCACTGTTCTATATCGCGTCGGCAGCCATCCTCGTACCTTACATCTTCTCCGGGGCCTACGCGGCCAAGCTCGCATTGACCGGAGAGAGTTATGAGAATGGCGAGCAACGCGCTGGTCCCCTTTTCGCTGGCATATTGGCGACAGTGTACGGCCTGTGGCTCGTCTACGCGGCAGGACCGGCATATCTGTTCATGTGCGCGATCCTTTATGCGCCCGGCATCATTCTCTACGTCTGGGCACGTCGCGAAACCAACCAGCGTGTCTTCCATCCTGTGGAAGCTGCTGTCGCTGCAGCCCTCGTCGCTGTCGCCATCCTGGCCGTCTACGAGATGTGGACCGGCGCTATCAGCCCGCTCTGAAGGACGCACGATGACAGGCCTGGGAGTCCATTCCGAAGTCGGCCGCCTGCGCGAGGTGATGGTCCATCGACCGGACCTCAGCCTGCGCAGGCTCACGCCCGAGAACTGCAAGGCGCTGCTGTTCGACGACGTATTGTGGGTCAAGCGCGCACGCCAGGAACATGACGTCTTCGTCGATGCGTTGCGCGAACGCGGCGTGGTGGTGCACTCCTTTGGAGAGCTCCTTGCGGAGGCCATGACCATCAGCAAGGCGCGCGACTGGCTTCTCGATCGCCGGGTCCATCCCGGTGTCGTCGGACTGGATATGGTCGACGAGTTGCGCGGATGGCTAAACGACATGCCATCGGAGCAGCTGGCGTCCTTTCTAGTCGGCGGCATTGCCCGTGCCGAGCTTCCTTTCCAGCCGAAGGGACTGACCGGAAGGACACTTGCTCCCCAGGACTTCGTGCTTCCGCCGCTGCCGAACCAGCTTTTCACGCGCGACAGTTCCTGCTGGATCTACGGATCAGTTTCGGTCAACGCCATGTACTGGCCGGCGAGGCGCCCGGAGGCGGCCAACGTGGAAGCAGTGTACCGCTTCCATCCCCGTTTTCGCGACAGCGGCCTCCCCTTCGTATCGCCAGGTTTGGGAACAGGCACCAGTCTGGAAGGTGGAGACGTGATGCCGATCGGCGGCGGAACAGTGCTTGTCGGAATGGGAGAACGTACCACGCCGCAAGCCGTGGGCGACCTCGCACGCAGCCTGTTCGCGGCCGGTGAAGCGACACGCGTCATCGCAGCCCTGATGCCGCGGGACCGCAGTTTCATGCATCTCGACACCGTCTTCACCTTCTGCGACCGCGACCTGGTGACCATGTACCCGCCGGTGGTCGACCGCCTGCGAACCTTCTCTCTGCGACCGGGCGATGGCGAGGCGGCCGTCGAGGTCACGGATGAGACGGAGCCTTTCACGGCAGTGGTTGCAGAAGCGCTTGGACTGAATTCGCTGCGCATCATCGCCACCGGTGGCGACCGTTACGAGGCCGAGCGCGAGCAATGGGACGACGGCAACAACGTCGTTGCCGTCGAACCCGGCGTCGTCATCGGCTACGACCGCAATGTCTATACCAACACGCTGCTGCGTCGCGCCGGGATTGAAGTGATCACCGTTGAAGGCGCTGAACTCAGCCGTGGTCGGGGCGGCGGCCACTGTATGACCTGCCCGATTGCCCGCGATCCGATTTGACCGGAAAGGAAATTCCCGATGTCGATCAACCTTCACGGCCGCTCGGTGCTCACGCTCGACGATCTCACGGCCGACGAGATCCGCTTTCTTCTGAAACTGGCCGCCGACCTCAAGGCGGCCAAGCTCGCTGGCCACGAGATACCGCGTCTCATCAGGAAGAATATCGCGCTGATCTTCGAGAAGGACTCGACGCGCACCAGAACCGGGTTCGAGGTGGCGGCCTATGATCAGGGCGCCCACGTCACCTATTTCGGCCCCACCGGCAGCCATATCGGCCACAAGGAATCCATGAAGGATACAGCGCGCGTGCTCGGCCGCATGTACGATGCGATCGAGTATCGCGGTTTTGGCCAGCACCAGGCCGAACTGCTTGCCGCGCACGCGGGCGTGCCCGTCTACAACGGCCTTACCGACGAAGCGCATCCGACACAGATCCTCGCCGATTTCATGACCATGCGCGAGTTCACGCACAAGCACCTTTCGGACATGACCGTCACCTTCGTCGGCGAAGGACGTGACAATGTCGCGCTGTCGCTGGCACTGGGCGCAGCCAAGGTCGGCATCGACATGCGCATTGCCTCGCCAAGGGAACTTTGGCCGGACGAGGAATTCTGCGCCCATGTCAGAGACCTTGCAGCACAAAGCAGCGGCCGCTTCAGGCTGGACGAAGACGTGATGGGCTGCGTCCAGGACGCCGACTTTGTCTACACCGACGTGTGGATGTCGATGGGTGAGGACAAATCGGGCTGGGCCGAGCGTATCCGCCTTTTGACGCCCTATCGGGTCACGAGCGAAGTGATGGCTGCCGCGGGCAACCCTCATGTCATGTTCATGCATTGCCTGCCGGCATTCCACGACACCGACACCGAGATCGGCGCGTTCATCGCGAAGGAGTATGGCATCGACTGCATGGAGGTCACTGACGAGGTGTTTGAATCGGGCGCATCGATCGTCTTCGACCAGGCCGAAAACCGCATGCATACGATCAAGGCCCTGCTCGTCGCCACGATCGGCAACTGAGATGCTGATCGTCGTTGCACTCGGAGGTAACGCGCTGCTGCGCCGCGGCGAACCGATGACCGCCGAAAACCAGCGTGCCAACATCAAGCGCGCCGCATCCGTACTCGGGGCACTCGTCGGCGAAGGGCACTCGATTGTAGTCACGCATGGCAACGGCCCGCAGGTGGGGCTTCTGGCCCTCCAGGCGGCGGCCGCTCCGGATGGCGGCGCATTCCCACTCGACGTCCTTGGCGCTGAAAGCGCTGGCATGATCGGCTATGTGATTGAGCAGGAGCTCGGCAACCTCTTAAAGGAAAGGCTGTTCGCGACGCTGCTGACGCAGGTGAAAGTCGACCCGTACGATCCGGCTTTCGCTCACCCGACGAAGCCGATCGGCCCGGTCTATGACGAGGACACAGCACATAGGCTTGCCAACGAACGCAGCTGGCAGATCGCGCCCGATGGCGATAAGTGGCGCCGGGTCGTGCCCTCGCCCAGGCCGCTGGAGATTCTTGAAGGCTCCGTGATTTCGTTTCTCGTCGAACGCGGCGTCATCGTCATTTGCACGGGCGGCGGCGGAGTCCCGGTGATAGCGCGGGACGACGGCAGCCTGTGCGGCGTAGAAGCCGTTATAGACAAGGATCTGGCGAGTTCACTTCTCGCGCGCCAGCTGAAGGCCGACATGCTGCTGATGCTGACCGATGTCGATGCGGTCTATAGTGGCCACGGCACCGCCACCGCCCGCGCGCTCCGTCGGGTTGCAACGACCGAGATATCGGGGCGGGATTTTGCGGCCGGCTCCATGGGGCCGAAGGTCAGCTCCGCAATCGAGTTCGCTGATGCAACGGGCAAACCTGCAGCGATCGGCAAGCTCGATGATGCCAGCGAAATCGTCAGAGGAGAGCGCGGCACGCGGTTCGAAGCCGCCGCTCGTCCCGCTCAGCCTTTCAAAGGGACTGCCTGAGCCCCCGCCGTCGCGAAATAACGGGCTGCGTCTTTTGCCATCCGGCCAGTACACCAGCGCGCGTATGCATTCGCAAAGATCAGGCCAAGCCAACGGGACGGTTCCGCCTCCGGCAGGTCGTATTCGATGAAGACTCGAAGCCGGGACCCTCTCGCCTCGGGCACTATTTCGAAACCCATCCGATAGCGGCCGATCACCCATAGACTTGGCGCTCCGATGGTCTCCCAGACCTTCAGTTTTGGCGGCGTCCGGATTGTAACCACCTGTTCGGCGGACAGCGCAATTCCAAGTATTTTTCCATGGAATCCGAACTTGGAGCCGATCAAGCGGGCTTCGCCTGCATCGAATTCGTAGTGCATTTTCGAACCGAGCATCATCCATGACGAGGTGCTCATATGAGCACCCAGATGCCTGTGGTCATCAAGATAGGCAAACACGGTCTCAGCCGCGCATTCTATTCCGACGATAGTCTCGTTGGAGCGGGACATTGCTGGCATCGTCTCACCTCCGGGTTCGTCCTAACGCGCGCGAACACGCCGCCCATGTTCATCGGGATGTGCATGACACTGTGGGTTTTCGCTTTCACAAACCGCTTGCCCTTGAAGTGCAGGTGCTACCGTCCCAGCCCTCGGGATTGAACCTGGGGCAGCAACCCGTGGTATTCACGCTGTCGTCGTATCGGGGCGTTTCATTCGTCCGCATGGTCCTCCTCCAGATTGGATCGATCCCATCACGCAGGTAACGCGTCCCGTCGTCATTGATCTTCGTCAACATGGCCCTTGATCGCGATTGATACGTATCAAGGCCGACCGACGGGATGCCTGTTAGCTCAGACTGGCCAACAGATTTCGGAGACGGTCATGGCCCATAAACAAGTACTGTTCCGCTCAGCCGCGCGCGAAAAGATCCTTCGCGGCGCGACACAGCTCGCCGATGCCGTGCGCGTGACGCTCGGGCCGCGCTCGAAATCTGTACTGATCGAAAAAAGATGGGGTGCCCCGATCGTTTGCAACGACGGGGTGACGATCGCCAAGGAATTCGACCTGAAGGACCCGGAAGAAAATCTCGGCGCCAGGATGCTGAGACAAGCAGCCGAGAAGACCGGCGATATGGTTGGCGACGGCACCAGCACATCGACCATCCTCGCTCACGCGATGTTTGCCGATGGAGTTCGCAATGTCGTCGCCGGCGCCAGCGCGATCGACATCAAGCGCGGCCTCGATCGCGCCACCAAGCGCGCGATCGAGACACTCAAGCAAATATCTCGACCGGTCTCGACCCGGCGCGAAAAGGAACAGGTGGCCACGATCTCGGCGCACAACGACACGCTCATCGGCCAGTTGGTTGGCGAGGCGATGGAAAAGGTCGGCGGTGAAGGAGTCATTACGGTCGAAGAGTCGAAGACCACTGAAACCGTTCTGGACGTCGTCGAAGGCATGCAGTTCGATCGCGGGTTCCTTTCACCGTATTTCGTGACCGATCCCGAGAAGATGGAAGCGGTCCTGGAAGACGCGCTGGTGCTGATCGTGGAGAAGAAAATCGCTTCGCTGAACGATCTCATCAAGTTGCTGGAAGCCGTGGCCAAGTCGGGCTCGCCTCTGCTGGTTGTCGCCGAAGAAGTCGAAGGCGAGGCGCTTGCCACGCTCATCGTCAATCAAATCCGGGGCACCTTCAAGAACTGTGCAGTCAAGGCGCCCGGTTTCGGCGATCGGCGCAAGGCTATGCTGCAGGACATAGCTGTGCTGACAGGCGCTCAGGTCATCTCCGAGGATATTGGCCTCAAGCTCGAAAATGTCACGATGGCGCAGTTGGGGCGTGCCAAACGCGTGGTCGTCGATAAGGACAACACGACGATCATCGGCGGTGGCGGAGACGCCAAGGCAATCAAGGGTCGCGTAGAGCAGATCCGGCGCGAGATCGAGAGCACGACCAGCGACTACGATCGCGAAAAGCTGCAAGAGCGGCTGGCTAAGCTTGCCGGCGGTGTTGCCGTCATAAAGGTCGGGGCTCCAACCGAGGCCGAAATGAAGTCGAAGAAGGAGGCACTAGACGACGCTATCAGCGCCACCAAGGCTGCGGTTGCCGAGGGCGTGGTGCCTGGCGGCGGGCTTGCGCTGCTGCGCTGCATCGCCACGGTAGCTGATGAAGAAAAACTGTCCGAGGGCGACGAGAGGACCGGCGTGCAGATACTCCGGCGCGCTCTCGAAACGCCTGTCCGGCAGATTGCCGAGAATTCGGCTGTCGACGGTGGCGTAGTTATCGCCAAGATGATCGAGGGGTCGGGAAACTTTGGCTTCGATGCTGGACGCAAAGAGTATGTTGACCTCGTCGAAGCCGGCATCATCGATCCAACCAAGGTGGTGCGCATCGCACTTGAAAACGCCGTCTCGGTCGCCAGTGTTCTGCTCTTGACCGAAGCGACCATGACGGAAATCCCGGAACCGGCCAAGGAGCGTGCTCTCGAACCGGAAATGACGATGTAGGTCGTGCGCCGGGCACCCTCCATAGGTCGAAAGGCGATGACGATGCGCCGCCGCGGCAGGCAGCGCGGCTGGTGATCACAAGTGTCGTGACCGAACCTCAAACGACCGTGCGACAAGCATGCTGTGGAGACACAAAATGATCTTCAACACCATTATTGTACAACTGGACATCGATTCTCCGGCGTCCCCCCGCGCGCGCTATGCCCAGGAATTGGCGCAACGGTTCGATGCCACACTGATCGGTTTCGCCGCGGCGGATGCCTATGTCTTTGTGTCGGGAGACAATGGCGCCGCTGCAGCTGCGGAGATAATGCGCCAACGCAGGGCGGAAATCGAAGATCGCCTGAAGGTGATGCGGGAAGAATTCCTCCGCATTGGCGGGGACAGAGCTTTCTGGCGCGAGGAGATCGGAGATCCGACAGGTCTGCTCGCGATGCATGCCCGCGCCGCCGACCTTATTGTCACGGGAGCGCCGGCAAAGGGCGTCGCCAGCGATCGCCACCGTGTCGTAGATGCCGGTAGTCTGGTGCTGTCCGCGGGCCGGCCGGTGCTGATTGCTGTCGATAACCTGGCTCCGCTCAACCCAAAGAATGTTCTTGTCGCCTGGAAGGACACGCGCGAGGCGCGGCGCGCAGTCAGCGATGCAATGCCCTTTTTGACAGGCGCACAACATGTGCTCGTGGCGACAATCGAGGAACAGGGCCAGAGAAACGCGCGCGAAAGTGCCGAGGACGTTGTCCGGTTCCTGGCGAGGCATGGCGTTAAGGCAAGATCCGAAGTTATAGGCGTCGGCAATGCAGACCCCTGCGAAGCCGTTGCCGAACTCGCCCGTGCGATGGATGCAGGACTTGTGGTCGCGGGCGGCTATGGTCACAGCCGGATCCGGGAATGGGCCTTCGGCGGCATGACACGCTCCCTGCTGAAACAGGGGGCAATCAATCGACTGCTATCAAACTGAGGCGGCGTCCCGGCGGGTCCTTGCGCGCAGCGGCTCACCGACGCCCTTGTTCTTCGATCGCCTTCAACCGCACGACTGAAACCGAGCAAAGCGCCTGTGCTACCACCTTGGTAGAAACACTGCCGAGGTGCCGGCGAATGGCGGAAGACGCCCGTGCCCCGACAACGATATGCCCGACGTCGTTGTGCTCAGCGTAGTTGAGGATCGCATCGGCGGGGCTGACCGCCTCCAGAACATGATAGCTGATGCGATCCTCCGGCAGATGTAGCGGGCGGGACCAATCCTTCAGGGCAACCAGCCGCTTCAAATATTCCGAACGGCCCGACTCGTCCACCGTGGGCGTGTCGCCGATAATCTCGGTCTTCAGGACTGTCACACAGGCCAACCACGAGTCTTCTCGCGAGCCAAGGACGCGCGCGGTCTCGCTCAGAACCTCCCTGGCCAGCGGATCGTTTCCGTTGGCCAGATCGACGGCGACCAAAACAATGGATGGTCCGGCCAGAAGCCTGGGATCTGCCGGCATCCCGACAAGCGACTTGTCGTCAGTCTTGCGAAGCAGACCGAGGATCGTGGCCCAAATTCCCTTGCTCCGAGGCAGGTGCCGCGTCACCACCACCTGATCGGGGTTCCTTAGATCGGACAGCACGTGAGCGGCATCGACATATCGCTTGGACCTGTCCACCTCCATGCACCGAAGCATGATTGCCTCCAACCACCGCGGGATGGCTCCGTTCAGGTCCCGCGGTGGCCTGGGGGCGTGGTAGAGCCGTCGCTTCATTCCGGCGAAAGTCGCCGGTCGCCCGAACGGTTCTTCGCCAGTTGCCAGCTGGTAAAGAATGCAGCCAAGCGCAAAAAGATCGCTTGCAGGGTCGCCTCTTTCGCCAAGCACTTGTTCGGGTGCCATGTAGGCGGCGGAGCCCATCGGCACGGAGCTTTCCGCGCCGAGAAGATCGGGAAGCTCTGCATGCCGCGCGAGCCCGAAATCGAGAAGCACCGCGCCGCGCTCGGCAAGAATGACATTTTCGGGCTTGAGATCGAGATGCACCACTTTTTGGCGATGCAGGGCGGCGAGCGCCTTGGCAATTTCGGAGCCGACCCTCGCGACCTCGTCAGCTGGCAGTGGCGCATTGCTGATCAGCTGGGCGAGGCTTGTGCCGGCCACGAACTCCATGGCTATGAAAGGAATTTCTGAAAGGTTTCCTGAGGCCACGAAGCGGGGTACATGCGGACCTGACAAACGCCTGAGGATCAACTCTTCCGCCTCGAAGCCCAGTATGACGGAGACATCGCCTCCCGGATCCAGGAAAGGGACTTTCAACACCAGCGGGAAATCGAACTGCGGGCTGTTTGCGCGCCAGAGCGAGGCCATGCCGCCGGACGCCAGTCGTTCGACCAGTTCGAAACCATCAATGATTGCCCCTGATTCAAACCGCTGCACCCGATCGTCTCCAACAACCCTATCGTCCGATCTTCAATCGCATGCCCAGCCATGCCGGCAACCCAGAGTCAGCAATCTTTCGGGCGGTCTCTTCGTAGTCGTAAGGCACACGGATCATGGAGACCTCGTGCCGCTGCGTATCGACGAGGGCGAAGCAGGCCGCCGGATTGCCGTCGCGAGGCTGGCCGACCGCTCCGACGTTCACGACGAGCCGTCCGACCGCGGACAACGGCGCAGCCACATTGGCCAGCGGTTGAAAACAGATCGGCCGGCGACCTGGCAGCGCGTAGTAGATGGCCGGAATATGGGTGTGGCCGCAGAAGACGAAACGGGCCACGCTTGAAGACAGGCAGCGCTCTGCTGAATCCACGTCGCGGATGTATAGCCATTTTCCCGGCCGTTCGGCGCTGGCGTGAACATATTGCCGGTCTTCCGACGTCAACGACACCGGCAAACGGGACAGGAAATCGACATGCGCCGAGGTCAAACGCTCACGCGTCCAACTGGCCGCTGTCCGAGCATTCTCCGTCATGCCGCCCCTGTTGAAGGCTATCGCTTCGTCATGGTTTCCCATGACGCAGAGCGCGCCTCGATCGACCAGGTCCGCAGCCGTCTCGAGCGCATAGACTGGGTCGGGCCCGTAGCCAACCAGATCGCCAAGCAATACCAACTCGTCCCATCCGCGCTCGCCAACCACCTCGAGAACCGCATCGAGCGCCTCGCGGTTGGAATGGATGTCAGACAGGATCGCGATGCGCATTCGTTTCCATCTGGACCTTGCAAGCTCGCCCTACCAGTCAAACAACGGCGCTAACAAAGTCAATGGGACCGCATGCGGTCCAACAACCCTCGTGCTTCGCTCGCCTAAAGCGAGACCCCGTCTCCGCGGAGCGGTGGCGCCGGGTTCACCGAAGCCGAGGCCGCCGCTCCCGTTTTCGGTATCTGGTTGAGGACCAAGCGAATGATCAGGAGGACATATCCAACTTGCAGGACGACCAATGTGAGCAAAGCCCCACCGAGTGCGACCCAACCCGAACCTGTTTCCACACCGATCCAGATCGCCACGACAAACGACGTCACGAGCATGCCCACCAGAAATTGCGGAAAATACATGGCGGCCTGCCCCGATCATTTAGCGACAGGGCTTTCAACAACCTCCGGGGGCACCCGCGCTTTGAGTTGAATCAAATCTTACCGTGGATATTTCCAATCCATTCAGGCGCGCAGAACCTAAGTATGTGCATAAGGCCAAGTTCGGCGTTCGGGCAGGTTCCTGGTTTTCTCACATGTTGTAGCGCAACCAAGGCGGCCCCTGCCGCCTCGGTCGGTGCGGGCTTCGAGCACACCCAACAATGCTGCCCCCGCGGCCTGCGCCGACCACCTTGATGATGCAATTGCGATGCAGCCAGCTCTCCTCATGCCAACATCGCAAAGTCCGTCTTTTTGGCGTTAAGGCAAACAGTGGCGCCCATGCCATCCTCGGCGGATGCAATGTCGTCTGGGTCCCCCCACTAAGTAGTTTCCCGTAGGGACTTAACCGAATTTCGCTTTCCTCCGATTCGCGCGATTGCTGATGCCACGGATCACGGAGAAGCAGCCATGTACGCTCACACGACCTCCACAATTTCACTGCCGCCACACGTGCCACAGTCGAGCCTCCCGGCAGTTCTGGACAGCGTGCCGTTGCAGCCCATCAACTTCTACCCGGCCGGGTCGGAAATCTATGCGCAGGGGGAAAAGGCCGGAGCTCTCTACCAGGTCGAGTTCGGCGCCGTCCGCATCTATCGCCTCCTTGCCGACGGCCGCCGGCAGATAAGTGCCTTCCATTTGGCTGGCGAGACATTCGGTTTCGAAGCCGACGCGACACATCATTTCTTCGCCGAAGCAATCAACGCGACCGGCATCCGGGTCTATCGGTTCGCTGCCGGGGCGGATGTCTCGCGCCAGTTGCTGCCCCTGGCCCTCAAAGGTTTGACCAGGGCGCAGGAACACCTCCTGGTCCTCGGTCGCCAGAATGCCATCGAACGGGTGGCCGCGTTCCTGGTCGACATGGCAGAGCGGCAAGGCGGATTGCGGCAGGTCGATCTGCCGATGTCTCGCGCGGATATCGGCGACTATCTCGGACTCACGATCGAGACCGTGTCGCGAGTCTTCACCCGGCTGAAGGACAAGGGCGTCATCCGCCTGCTGAACCTGCGCAGCATAGAAATCGTCAAGCAGGACGCGCTTCAATACATGAGCGAGTGAGGTCGCGCGCCTTGGAGAGACAGGACAACGGCGCCGCACCTCGGATCGGAGACCATATATAACGATGGTTAGCACGCTTTCCACGCATACCGGGTTTCGCTTCGATGTACGCCGCGCACGCCCCGAAGATGAGCCCGCCCTGGCGGAGTTCTTCACCCATGTGACGCCGCAAGATCTGCGCTTCCGCTTTCTCGGTGGAGTGAAAGAGGTCTCGCATGAACGGCTGGTAGCGATGACTCGCTCCGACGATCCGCATATCAATAACTTTCTCGCGTTCTCGACTGACGGAGCGTTGATCGCAGTGGCGACACTCGCCAGCGACGCTGCCGACCGGCGCGGCGAAGTCGCTATCTGCATTCGCCAGGACCGCAAGAATCTCGGCGTCGGCTGGGAACTGCTTGCCTATATCGCAAGGTGGGCCGACGGGATCGGCCTCGAGACAATCGAGTCGATCGAAAGCCGTGAGAATCGCGCTGCAATCGAGCTTGAGCGCGACATGGGATTCACTGTCACCACAGACCCCGACGACCCGACACTTCTCCTGGTTCGGCGAAAGCTCGGCACCCCCCTGCCCCGGTAACGACCGGTCTCGCGCAGATGCGGGCCGGCAGCGAAGCTCTTGTTCAGACGTCGAGGATTTCCCTGGCGACGGCGGCTTCCTCGTCTGCGGGAATGACAAGGACGTCGACCCGGGACTGCGGGCTGCTGACCAATCCTTCGTCGTTCTGGTTCAAATCATTGTCGACCGCAACGCCAAGCCATTCGGCGGCTTCGCAGATCTTTTGCCGGATCACAGGTGCGTGCTCGCCAATGCCGGCGGTGAAGACGAGGGTATCGAGACCTCCAAGGGCCGCGGCAAGTGACCCGATCTCGCGCCCGACACGATAGATGAAGAGATCGACGGCTCGCGCGGCTGCAGGGTCGCTCGAGCCCAGCAATGTCTGCATATCGCCCGAGATGCCGGAGACACCCAGCAGACCGGATTCCTCGTAGAGAAGGTTGGACAGCTCACCCAATGACAGCTTTTGGTCCTGCAACAGGTACAGGATCACGCCAGGGTCGACCGTGCCGCAACGTGTGCTCATGATGAGGCCATCAAGCGTTGAGAACCCCATAGTGGTGGCGACGCTTGCCCCCGTCTTCATCGCACATAGGCTTGCTCCGCTGCCCAGGTGGGCAACGATCACCCGGCCGCCGGCGCTTGCGCCGTAGCGGCTGCGAAGTTTCGTTGCGACGTGGCTGTAGGAAAGTCCGTGAAAGCCGTAGGCAATCACGCCTTGTTCCGAGAACTCGCGCGGCAAGCCATAGAGCTTGGCAAGTTCCGGCCGCCGCGCGTGGAAGGCCGTATCGAAGCATCCGACCTGGAGGGCGTCAGGCAATAGCCGAGCTGCCAAGCTGACGATTTCGAGATTGATGGCCTGGTGGATCGGGGCGAGCGGCTCCAGCAGATGCAAGGCCTTCGTCGTCTCTGCATCAAGGATGGCTGCTTTGGAAAAACTCTGTCCGCCATGGACGATCCTGTGACCGACCTTGCCGATCTGGCGCAGGAGTCCGCGGTCCGCAAGCAAGGAGCCCACGACTTCGAATGCGCTGGCGATATCGATCGACCCTGCGCCCAAGCTCCGATCGATCCCGGACGACAGCGCCGTTGGAGCGACGTGAAGCCGTGGACATTGCCGGATTGACGATATGCTGCCGCGCACCAGCAGGTGAAGGTCGTCACGCTGCTGAAACACCGCGAATTTCAGACTCGACGAGCCACCGTTAAGGACAAGAATCGCGTCATTCATGATCTGTCCGCCGCGCCCGCCAACGGACCCCGACTGCCGATCCGTTCGCCGCACTGATTTCCACCGGCTACTACTCCCACTTCCAGCCGAGGATCTCCGGCATATCCTGCCCATGGGCGCGGATATAAGCTTGGTGCTCGATCAGCTTGCCTTCCATGATCTGTTTCAGTCCGACTCCGGTCGGCTCAGGGATACGGTCAAGGACACTCAGCACCAGATGATATCTGTCCAGGCCGTTCAGAACCGTCATGTCGAAAGGCGTCGTCGTCGTGCCTTCCTCGTTGTAGCCGCGCACGTGGATATTGTCGTGGTTGGTGCGCCGATAGGTCAGCCGATGGATCGTCCAGGGGTAGCCATGGTAGGCAAAGATGACCGGTTTTTCTTTGGTGAACAACGCGTCGAAGTCGCGATCCGACAGCCCGTGCGGGTGATGCTCCCTGGGTTGCAGCGTCATCAGGTCGACCACGTTGACCACCCTGATCCGAAGCTGCGGAACATGGTGCCTGAGTATCTGGACGGCCGCCAGCGTCTCCAGGGTCGGAACGTCGCCAGCGCAGGCCAAGACCATGTCCGGCTCTGCTCCGCCGTCAGTTGAAGCCCAATCCCAAATGCCGATGCCCGCTTTGCAGTGAACGATCGCCTTGTCCATCGAAAGCCACTGCCATGACGGCGGCTTGCCGGCCACGATGACGTTGATGCGGTCCCATGTCTGCAGCACATGCTCGGTCACGCAGAGCAGACTGTTGGCGTCCGGCGGCAGGTAGACGCGCACGATATCGGCCTTCTTGTTGAGGGCGACATCAATGAAGCCGGGATCCTGATGGCTGAAGCCATTGTGTTCCTGGTGCCAGACATGACTCGACAACAGGTAGTTTAGCGACGCCACCGACCGTCGCCAGGGAATTTCACGACATGCATCCAGCCATTTCGCATGCTGGTTGAACATCGAATCGACGATGTGGATGAACGCCTCGTAGCAGGAGAAGAAGCCGTGCCGACCGGTCAGCAGGTAGCCTTCAAGCCAGCCCTGGCAGGTGTGTTCCGAGAGAATCTCCAGAACCCTTCCGTCGCGCCCGAGATGAACATCCTCGGGCAGGATCGTTTCCATCCAGGCGCGCTCGGTAACCTCGAACACGTCTTGCAGCCGGTTCGAAGCCGTCTCGTCCGGGCCGACGATGCGGAAGTTCTTCGCGCCATCGTTCAGTTCCATCACGGCGCGCAGGAATTTGCCCATCACTCGCGTTGACTCGGCCTTCACCGCGCCGGGCCGTTCAACGGAAATGCCATGGTCGCGCAGTCTGGGCAGTTCAAGGGACCGGCGCAGCAAGCCGCCATTGGCATGCGGGTTGGCGCCCATTCGCCTCGTACCTTGCGGAGCAGTGGCACGTATCGTGGCCACAGGCGCACCCATCGCATCGAACAGTTCTTCAGGCCGATAGCTCCTCATCCACTCTTCCAGCATCTTCAAATGCTCGGGGTTTTCCGCAAGGCCGGACAAGGGAACCTGATGGGCGCGCCAGAAGCCTTCGGTTTTCAGCCCGTCGACTTCCTTCGGGCCGGTCCAGCCTTTGGGGCTGCGCAGCACGATCACTGGCCACTTCGGCCGGCGTTTTGCAATTTCGCCACCGCCGCGAGCCTCGTCCTGGATTGCCCCGATGCGGTCGAGCGCATCATCGATCACAACCGCCATCCTCTCATGCATTGCCCCCGGTTCATGGCCTTCGACGAACAGCGGCTCGTAACCGTAGCCGACGAACAAGGCGCGCAATTCGTCTTCCGGGATGCGGGCAAGGATGGTCGGGTTGGCAATCTTGTAGCCGTTGAGATGCAGGATCGGCAGCACCGCGCCGTCGCGCGCCGGGTTGAGGAACTTGTTGGAATGCCAGGCGGTGGCAAGTGGCCCGGTTTCCGCCTCGCCGTCGCCGACCACGCAGGCGACGATGAGATCCGGATTGTCGAAGGCTGCGCCAAAAGCATGCGAAAGCGCGTAGCCCAATTCGCCACCCTCATGGATCGAGCCCGGGACATCCGGTGCAGCATGGCTCGGAATCCCGCCCGGAAAAGAGAACTGCCGAAACAGCCTGCGCATGCCATCTTCGTCCAGAGATACGTCGGGATTGAGCTCGCTGTAGATGCCCTCGAGATAGGTGTTGGCGACCATGGCCGGACCGCCATGGCCTGGGCCGCAGACGTAGACCATGTTTGCATCCCTGAGCCGGATCGCGCGGTTGAGATGGGCGTAGATGAAGCTCAGGCCGGGCGAAGTCCCCCAGTGCCCTAGCAGCCGCGGCTTGACATGTTCCAGCTTCAAGGGCTCCCGAAGCAGCGGATTGTCGAGCAGGTAGATTTGCCCGATCGTAAGATAGTTGGCGGCGCGCCAATAGGCGTCAACGTCGTGCAACTCCTGGTCCGACAACCGTTTGTTGCTGTTGAATGTTTTTGCCGATTGTCCGGTCATCTTACTTGGCTCCGTTGTCTCATTTTGCGAAAGCCCGGGGATTCCGCGTTGGCCATGGGCCACCAACGCATCGCGCGACTTTCAGTTCATCACCTGATCGGCGCGGCCGCTCGCTGCATCGCTAGCATTGTGCAAGCTGGGCGTCGCGCTGGTTGGAACCGCGGTCATACTGCCACCAACAATCAGGCTTTCAGCCCATCTCGCCAGAAGTGTTTCAGGACCTCAAGGCAGACCAGCACTGCCAACCCGGCCGCCAACGTCACGGCGAGGTCGTCCAGGTGCAGCGGTCCGAACTGGAAGAGGCCACTTGCGAGTGGCCATGCAAGTGTCCCGCCCAGCGCCGCGGCAACCACCACGACGACGAAAGCAAGCGATCGGTTTGGCCGGATCAACGCAACAAGCAGCGACTCGCTGAACGTACGGTTGACGAAAATCAGCCCAACGATCGTCAGCACCAGCGAGAAGAATGTCAGGGCGCGAATCTCATTCTCCGGCATTCCCCAGCGCAAGGCGACGAGGAAGATGCCAGCAACAAGCGCGAATGCCAGCAGGCCCTGCACAACGCTCCACGCGATCAACGAGCGCGAGAAGAGCGCAGCTTCCGGATGTCGCGGCGCACGCCTCATCGTGTCGTCCTCCTCGGTCTCCGCTTCAAAGACCAAGGAGCAGACCGGATCGATCACCATCTCCAGAAAGGCAATGTGAATAGGTCCGAACAGGATGGGCAGCCCAAATAGCAATGGAAGGAGGGCCAGCCCGGCAATCGGTACGTGCACGGCAAGAATGAAGCCCATTGCCTTGCGCAAATTGTCGTAGATGCGGCGGCCCAGCCGGATGGCTTTGACGATCGACCCGAAGTCATCATCGAGAAGGACGATGGAAGACGCCTCCCGCGCGACGTCCGTGCCGCGCCCTCCCATGGCAATGCCAATGTCGGCTGCTTTCAGCGAAGGCGCGTCGTTGACGCCGTCTCCGGTCATGGCAACGATCTCGCCATTAGCCTTCAAGGCTCTGACGATTGCCAGTTTCTGCTCGGGCATGATCCGCGCGAACACCGTTGCGGTCTTCACGCGCGCCGACAGGGCTGCGTCATCCTGCGCCTTGAGCTCTTCGCCGGTGACGACATCGTTGAAGTCGAGCCCGGCCCTGCGGGCGATAGCTCTGGCTGTCGCGGGATAGTCCCCGGTGATCATGATCACTCTGATGCCGGCGGAGCGGCAATTGCTCACCGCGTCCGGAACCTCCGCTCGCAGAGGATCGGCAAGCCCGACGAGACCCAAGAATTCAAATTCGAATTCAGTCTGCTTGTCCGGCAGTTGATCGCCAGCATGGCTGGAACGCGCGACGCCCAAGACGCGCAGTCCTTCCGTGGCCATGGCGTCCACAACATCCTTGAGCGAAGCGACACGATCCGCAGGCAGACGGCAGAGTGCCGCGATGGCCTCCGGCGAACCCTTGGCGGCAATCAGGTAGTCGTTGCCCTCAGCCGATAGCCGCCAGGCGTTCGACATTGCCAGCAGTTCAGGACGCAACCCGTAGGCGCGGGCCAATTTCCAATCGGCACCCTCAGCACGCTTCGCCAGGGGCTCCTGGGCAAGCTTGTGGAATGCCCTTTCCATCGGATCAAAGGAAATTTCGGCACTGGCAAGCGCGCCGACCTCGACCAACTCTGCAAAGGCCGCTGGCATCTCCTTGTTTGAGCTGTTCAGGCGAAGCAGTTTTCCATCGGCCGTTCTCATTTCTGCAATTGTCATGCGATTTTCGGTCAGCGTTCCGGTCTTGTCGGTGCAAAGGACAGTTGCCGAGCCAAGCGTCTCGATCGCTGCTGCGCGACGGGTGAGCACGCGCGCCTGCGAGATGCGCCAGGCACCCATGGCCATGAAGATTGTCAGCACCATCGGAAACTCCTCGGGCAGCATCGACATGCCGAGCGCAATGCCCGCCAACACCGCATCAAGCCATCCGCCCCGCAACAAGCCATAAAGCACGACCGCGAGAACGCTGACGGCGCCGCCGACAAGTGCGAAGATGCCAACAAGGCGTTTTGTCTGTCGCCGCAGGCGGGGTGCCTCGGTATCCATGGTGCTCAGCGATTGCCCGATCGCACCGATTTGGCTGAGCGGCCCGGTTGCCAGAACTTCGCCAATGCCTGAACCGCGAACGATGAGTGATCCGGAAAATGCGAAAGGCAGGTCGTCGCCCCCCGGCCTGCATTGCGCCGGCAGATCGGCATCCCTGGCAGCAATCTTGCGCACCGGAACAGACTCGCCGGTCAGCAAGGACTCATCGGTCTGGATATCCCGGCTCTGGATGAGCACGATGTCGGCCGGAACGCGATCCCCCTCGCCCAGCACGACCGTATCGCCGCGCACCACCTCGCGACCCGCAATCCGCTTGCGTTCGCCGTCGCGTATTACCAGGGCGCGCGGACTGGTCAGGTCGCGCAGCGCCTCGAGGACACGCTCCGTCCGCGCCTCCTGGACGATGGTAATCCCAACCGACAACGTGGCAAATGCAAGCAGGATCAACGCCTCCTGGAGATCGCCAAGAAGCAAATAGACGCTACCTCCACCTAACAGCAGGGCGAGCATCGGCTCGCGCACGACCTCGATGGCAATCCGCAACGGCGTGCGGCGACTGGGCCTGGGCATTTCGTTGAAGCCTTCGGTGGCAAGCCTTGCCTGTGCTTCGGCCTCGCTGAGGCCGGGCATTGCAATGGTGGATGAAGCGGATCGAGACATTTGGCCTTGTTCGAGTCCCAGCGTGCCGTCTTGCATTTTCCCGTGTGACGAAGATTGAATTCAAAGATGCGCGATCAGCTTTCGTCATTTGCGAAGGCGCCGAGCGCCGGCGCGTCCAGCGCTCGGCGCATCCGTCTGATGATTGCGGCGCGACCCCGTTCGTCGGCCGCGGTGTTGACGGCCTCCGTGACGTCGAGGAGAAGCTTTGAAAGATCGTTGTGCCAATCGAGCCGGGCAACCTTTTCCGGCTTCAGGCGGCGCGGCTCGTTGGCGTCGACCGGCAAACAGCCTTGGGACGTCAATTGGAAAGCGCTATCCAGCTCCGGCATGATGATCCTGTCCGAAGGAATCGCTCCAGCCAGCCGGCCGCTGAGGCCGACCAAGCCTGCTTCTTCGCCATGCGTCAGGAACACCGTGTGCTTGACCGGAGTTCGAGCCAAGGCCCAGGCGACGAGTTCGCTTGCGTCGGCATGGCCAGAGTAGAGATCGAACAGGCTGATCCGGGCCTTGACCTCTACCTCTTCGCCCTGGATGCGCACACGCCGCGCGCCGTCGAGCAGTATCCTTCCGAGTGACCCTTGAGCCTGGTACCCCGCCATCATCACGGTCGCGTTCCGCCGCCAGAGGTTGGCCTTGAGATGATGGCGGATACGCCCGGCGTCGCACATGCCGCTGGCGGCGATCACGACGAAAAAGCCTCTCAGGCGGTTGATCGCCTTGCTTTGCTCGATGGTTTCCGTGAAGCGCAGTTGGGGTGAACTGAGAGCCTGACGCAGACCGTCGCCTTGTTCGATGTCGTCGGCATGTCTTTCGAAGATCGTGCTGGCACGTGTCGCCAGCGGCGAGTCGACGAAGATCGGAGCAGTCGGCACCTCTCCCGCTTTCATGAGCAGGTGGAGGTCTACCAGCAATTCCTGTGTCCGCTCGACGGCGAAGGAAGGAACGATAAGGGGGCCGCTCGCCTCGGCAGCGCTGCGCACCACGTCGCCGAGCATGGATCGCCGCTGTTCAGGCGCAACGTCCGGGCGGTCGCGGTCGCCATAGGTCGATTCGCAGATGAGATAGTCGACACCGGCCGGGCCCTCCGGATCGGTATGCAGCAGCTTGTGACCGGGTCCGATATCGCCTGAAAACAGTATGCGCATCGGCATGTTCTGACGTTCCACGTCGATCTCTAGCTCAACCGATGCGGAGCCGAGCAGATGGCCGGCGTTCCAAAAGCGAGCCCGAACGCCTTGGGCTACGGTGGTCCATGCGGCGTATTCCAAGGCCCGAAAAAGGGTCATGCACGCTGCTGCATCCTGCTGCCTGTAGATCGGCTCGACCGGCGGCCGCCCGCGCTGCGCATTGCGGCGGTTAAGCTGTTCCACCTCCATCTCCTGGATATGCGCCGCATCCGGCAACATGACCGAACAAAGATCGATTGTAGCTCGGGTCGTGTGGATTGGCCCGGCAAAGCCCTGCGTGACCAGCTTTGGCAGAAGGCCGCTGTGATCGATATGAGCATGCGTCAGGACGACGGCGTCGATCGCTTCCGGCGGGAACGGGAACGCGCCGTAGTTCAAGGCCCGCTCCGACTTCGATCCCTGGAAGAGGCCGCAATCGACGAGGATCCTCGCGCGTGGTGTTTCGATCTCGTAGCAAGAGCCGGTAACACCGTGGGCTGCGCCGTGGAAGCGCAAAACAGGATCCGTGCCTCGACTGGCGTTCATGGGACTCATGCCCTAGTGCGACAGGAGAATGGGCAGGCGCAAATCCGAGAGAATGCCTTCGGTCGCCCCACCGAGAACGAAGTCCCTGACGCGCGAATGACCGTATCCACCCATAACCAATAGTTTGCCGCCGATTTCGAGGGCATACTCCTGGATAGCGGTGGCGATCGAGCGCGCCCCCGCCTGAATTGATGCGGCTTCGGCCACCAGACCGCGCGTCCTCAGGCCTTGCGCAAGGCGTTCACCGATGTCTTGTCCCGGAAGCGGCTTTTCGTCCGTCACGGTCAAAACCGTGATCATCGTGGCAAGCTCCAGAAACGGCCGTGCATCGGCAACGGCCCGCGCAGCCACGCGACTGCCGTCCCAAGCGATGACGACATGGTCAAGGGCGCCGACATCCGTGGCGTCAGGAAGCAGCAGGGTCGGTCGACCCGATCCGAACACGACCGCCTCGGCTGTCATTCGCGCCGTCTGGTTGTCCGGCGCCCATCCGACCAGGCAGATGTCGAAGTAGCGGCACTGCTCGGCCGCTGTGTCCCCAATTAGGGCCGGTGGCGCGGTCAGCTCCTGCGTCGTCAAGCGGACCCCGCCCTGCAATGCTTCTTTTGCAACTGTTTCCAGCAAGTTCTTGCCGAAACTGCGACTGGTCGCTTCGGCCTCCCTGATCTTGTTGGGAAGGTCGAGCAAGAAGCTCGACAGAGCGTTTGAAACGTCGGGAATGTCGACATTGATGGCGACCGCGTGCAGCGTCGCTCCAATGCGCCTGGCAACCGCGACTGCATTAGACGCGGTCTTTGGTGTGTTCGCCTCCGGGTACGTCGCCAGAGACAGGGATACCATCGGCTTCATCATATTCGCCTCCTTTGCGGCGAGGTCGGGCCACTGGATGCCGGCGCTGCTGCGACATCTATGGAGGCAGTGGACGGCGTGCGCATTGATTCACCGCAAATGCAGCCGTCGGTGGGGCCGAGGAACAGGCACTCACTCGGCAAGCCCACCTTGACGCCGCGAACGCTGACATTCAGCAGAGCCAGGGTATCGACCGCTCGGTCGCAGAGAGGGCCTAGATAATTTGCGTCTCGTTTCGCCGGCAATGCTGCAGATGCGCGTTTGCCCTCCTTTGCGTTGATGTGCGTCAAGGCGAGGTGGTCCACGACCCTACTATGGTCAGGGTCAGCAATGACTTTGGAGACAACGGATGAAGGAAGAGATCAGAAAGAAGATCGTGACGCTGTTGGATCAGCATCGGATCATGACCATCGCAACGCTAAGGCCCGACGGCTGGCCGCAGGCGACCACCGTCGGCTACGTGAACGAAGGCCTTACCCTTTACTTCCTCTGCGGTCTGGAAAGCCAGAAGGCTGGGAATCTGACGCAGGACGATCGCGTGTCCTTGACCATCGATCACGACACGCCGCAGGTGATGGAAATCACCGGACTTTCCATGGCGGCGCGAGCCCAGGCGGTGACAGACCTGGCCGAAGCGGAAAAGGTCCTGCGGATGCTGCCGCTGAAGTATCCGCAGCAAGTCTCGCTGCCAGGACCGATGCCAACTCCGGATCAGGTGCGCATATTTCGCGTGATGCCTACGGTCATCTCGGTGCTCGACTACTCCAAGGGTTTCGGCCACACCGATGTCGTCACTTGCTGATCGCGCTCGCCCCCAAGACAACCTTTGGGTTGCGTGAGCGAGGCCGGCAAAGCCAAGGCATTCAGACCCGGCGGGCTAACGGTCCCACCCATACGATGGGTCCTAAGTGGATTCTGGGTTTGTTGGTGATCTGTAGCCTTCGTTAGGACTCGGGATGATATACCGCTATCAGACGTTCAAGTTCGTCGATGGCAGACGACTTGGAAGCTGCTCGCCCTGAAGTTCCGGCGGCACCTCCAGCCCGGATCACGCCCTCCATTTTCGGCAGCTCATGCGCGATGCCGTTATGACAGTCGATGCAGGTCGCTTCGCCGGCAGGCAGGTAGCGCCTATGGTTTCAGCGACTTTCCGCCCCGCCGACGGACCGGCTTGAGCCAGGGCGTCCGGACCTGGCGCGACCTTGCGCTTCGCGAAGGCGATGTCGCTGTGTTGCCGGTCTTCGGCCTGCGCGGTCACAACCAGACTGGGCCGGGTCAGGCGAGAGCACGGCGGCCAGTGATTCTCTCGATGTTGATGCGGAAGAAAAGGTGAGGCGGACTGGCAACCTTGTCCTCGGATTGAGGCGTCTCGCTGCCAGGTTCCCACCAGTTGGGGCGTGCCTTCTGCAACAGCGACCATGCATGGTCGCGCTCATTCTGCCGGGGGCCTTCGGAGAGTTCTTCATAGCGCCCGAAGGCAACGACACTCCACCAGTTGCGTGGATTACGGATCTCGTCGACTTCGACGCAAACTTGAGGATTTCCGCGCATCGCCAAGACCTTCTGACCAACCAAGGAGAAGCTGTAGATGTGGCCGTGTTCGTAAACGAAGCTAATCGGCACAACGTACGGCATCCCGTCGCTTACGCAAAGGCGCCCGACCCTGCTCGCGGCTAGGTGCATCCTGGATTCTTGGGCGGTCATCTCACTGATGATCACGGGACTCCCCCGGTAAAATAGCGTTCTTCACGCTGTGCATCTCGATGCTGCGTAAGCGGCTTCCACGAGAAGCACGATCGCTCGCCGGGCTACTCGCCGTGTTCCATGCACCACTCTAGCAAAGACGACGACGGGTGCCCTGATCCAAGTTGCGCTGTAATCAGGAACCGCCTTGTGGCCCTCTCAAGCGAGCCAGTCCGACATGCCGCCACCTCAATGCTTCGCGCAATCGCATATAGCCCATGGAACAGGCTCCACGAACCGCTTTTCGCTGTGACTTGGGGGCTTACAGCACGAGGAACCCGAATGTCGCGAGCGCCATGACCAGGCTGGCAGTTTCGGCGCCGGCATTCGCGGGACAAGGACGGCGACACGAATGCGGCGGGCCACCTTGGCGAAGACTCGGAGCTCGATCCAGGCAAGACAGGGTCACTGACCCTCAACCTCAAGCCGGGCTTCTACGCAGTCTTCTGCAATGTCCCCGATCATTTCATGAAGGGCAACCATCAAGGTTCAGTAAGGGTGCCCCCAGCGCGCCCCTGCCATAGGTTGTGGCGTGCTCGGCAGAACCCGCGAGCGCATCAATACGCCGAGTGGAACGACAGCGTTTTCTCGAACAGCCATGGCGAACGTCCTATCGCTCCGACACGAGACATTGGACACAGCGATCTATATGGAGATCACTATGCCAATCGCTGCGGTGCAGAATGCGTTTGATCAGGCAATCTCTATGGCACCTTCGATCGACAGGACGGAATGCTTGACAAAGTCCTTGGTGATCTCGCCGACCAGTTTGGCGCTCAACGAGGGCTGATAGTGCCTTCGCAGCTCTCCAAGCGTGCGCGGGTCGGCGATGATCAAAACATGCTCACAGTAATCTTCATGCGACTGCTCATTGAGATAAGCGGCGACCGATCCCGCAAAGTCGTCCTCACGCAGCCGAGACTCGTCCGGATTGGCGGTTGAGCTGCGATGCCTCCCGCCGGATCCTGCGCGGGCCATTTCAAGGATGGGATCCTCGATTTCGATAAGCTCGATATGAGGTTCATGCCCCTTATTATGAAACAGTCGCAGGATCTCGCCGTCAGTTACCGCTACGAGAGTGCCGTTGTTCAGGATCATGTGTTTCTCCGACGCTGGATCAGCCGAGCGCTGTAGGGCCGTGTCCGATCTTTTCGTTTTGCTATTGGCAGGCAGGTAATGCCGGTTCGACCTGCGTCGCATTGACCTTAGTCAAGCCCAAGCGGAATGCGCCGAGTCAACTCGGGCAGAAGGCGGAATGCAGCGCCTCGATCACCGTGAGCACCTCCGGCCTCGTGATACGGTAGTAGACCGTCGTGCCGTCCCGGCGCGCCTCGACCAAACCATCGGCCCGCAGCCGCATAAGCTGTTGCGACATAGGCACCTGGTCGATGTCGAGCAGCTCTCGCAACTCGGCCACCGAGCGCTCCTCATTTCCGAGGGCGCATAGCACGAGCAAACGCTGTGGATGGGACAGGCTCCGGAGCAGTTCCGCCGCCCTGCCTGAGGCCGGGATCAAATCTGATACATTCATAATCTTGAATTTATTATCTTTGAATGTTACATGCAAGCTTGCCAATCGGGTTGGCCGACGCCGTACCTTACAATTGCGCCGCGCCGTTTGGAAATTGAGCCCGATCAACGAAGAACGCGACTTTCACCCGCAGGATGCTTCGAAGATCGAACCAACGGGAGGATCATCATGTCCCACATCGTCGTCCTCGGAGCAGGTCTCGGCGGCACGATCATGGCATACGAAATACGCGACAAGCTGCGCCGAGCGGATCGGCTGACCGTGGTCACGCTCGGCACGTCCTATTCCTTTGTACCTTCAAATCCCTGGGTGGCCGTAGGATGGCGGGAGCGCAATGATGTCACTGTCGATCTGGCGGATACCTTCAAGCGGCGCGGCATCGCGCTGCGTCCCGAAGGCGCAAAGAAGGTGCATCCGAAGGAAAACCGCGTCGAACTCAACGACGGCACCTTCGTCGACTACGACTATCTGATCATCGCGACCGGTCCCGATCTTGCCTTCGACGAGGTGCCGGGTCTCGGACCTGCCGGACATACCCAATCCATCTGCCACATCGACCATGCCGTCGCCACGCGGGCGAAGTTCGACGAACTGGTTCGCAAGCCCGGTCCAGTCGTCGTGGGCGCGGTTCAGGGCGCGTCCTGCTACGGCCCGGCCTATGAATTCGCCTTCATCCTCGACACAGCGTTGCGCAAGGCCAGGGTACGCGACCGCGTCCCGATGACCTTCGTGACGCCGGAACCCTATATCGGCCATCTCGGTCTCGACGGGGTCGGCGACACCAAGGGCCTGCTCGAAAGCGCCATGCGGGATCGCCACATCAAGTGGATCACCAACGCCAAGGTGGCTTCGGTCGACGCCGACATGATGCACGTCGAGGAAGTCGACGAGGACGGGACGACCAAAGCCAAGCGCGACCTGCCCTTCGCCTTCTCGATGATGCTGCCTGCCTTCCGTGGCGTTCCGGCGCTGATGGGGACCGAGGACCTTGTCAATCCGCGCGGCTTCGTCACCATCGACAAGCACCAGCGCAACCAGACCCATCCCAACGTCTTCGCGATCGGAGTCTGCGTGGCCATTCCGCCGGTCGGCAAGACGCCGCTTCCCGTCGGCGTTCCCAAGACCGGCTTCATGATCGAATCCATGGTCACGGCCACCGCCGAGAACATCGGCGCGCTGCTACGCGGCCAGGAACCGAGGGCCGTCGCGACGTGGAACGCGATCTGCCTCGCCGATTTCGGCGATGAAGGTATAGCCTTTGTCGCGCAGCCGCAGATCCCTCCCCGCAACGTCAACTGGTCCTCGCAAGGCAAATGGGTCCATGCGGCGAAAGTGGGGTTCGAGAAATACTTCCTTCACAAGGTGCGGCAGGGAAAGAGCGAAACCTTCTACGAGGGGCTGGCGCTCGACGTCCTGGGCATCAAGAAACTCAAGGCCATCCACATCGAGCCGGCCGAATAGGCACGGCGTTCAGGAGACAAGAATTATGACGATAGACAAGGCAGTTCTCAGGTTTGCGGGCGTCGTAGTGCTGATATCGCTCACGCTCGGCATCTACTATTCGCCTTACTGGTTCCTGCTGACGGCATTCGCCGGGCTCAACATGATGCAGGCCTCGGTCACGGGCTTCTGCCCGGCAGCGATGGTCTTCAAGAAGCTCGGCTGCAAGCCGGGTGCAGCGTTCGAGTAAGGGCCGCTAAGCCGGGAGGCGGCTCCGTCGCCTCCATATCCATTTCAACCGACTGAGATTAGCCAATGAGACCACTGCATTCGGCCCTGGCGTACATTCTTCTGGTCGGCGCCGCCGGCCTTTTTGCGATCGATACACACGCCGCCGAATTCATCGTCAAGTCCACGACCATCACCGAGATGAAGGCCGTGTATGGACAGGTGGAGAGCCGCACCATCCTGCCGGCCAGGGCAAGGATTTCGGGAACCGTCGCGTCCGTTCACGTCTCGGAGGGCGCCCAGGTGGGCAAGGGCGACATGGTCGCCACGGTCGTCGACGACAAGCTCGCCTTGCAGCCCAGAGCCGCCGACGCCAAAATCGCGGCCCTGCATTCGCAACTCGACAGTGCCCGCACCGATCTGCAGCGCGCACAGGACCTGCTGGCCAAGGGTGCTGCCGCCCAAAGCCGGGTCGACGCGTCAAAGACGCAGTTCGATGTCGTCACGAACCAGCTCGCGGCTGCGATTGCCGAGCGGGCGGTCATCGAGCAAAGCACACGGGAAGGCGATATCCTGGCCCCAGCCGACGGCCGGGTGCTGACGGTTCCCGTGGCCGCCGGCTCGGTGATAATGGCGGGCGAACCCGTCGCGCGGGTGGCATCGGGCCAGTATTACCTGCGCCTGTCTTTGCCGGAACGGCACGCCGTCGAGATAACGGAAGGCGCCCGCGTCGATATCGGCGAACGCGGCACGGGTACCAATGCCGGCTTCGTCAAGGCTGGGGAAGGCCGGATCGCAAAGGTCTACCCGGAGATCGAGAAAGGTCGCGTGATTGCCGACGTCGAAGTCGCCGACATCGGGACCTATTTCGTCAACGAGCGCACCCTCGTGTCCATACCGGTCGCAAAGCGGACCATGTTGGGCGTTCCGCCAGAGGCTCTTAGGATCGTCCACGGTATAGACTATGTCACAATCGAGACGGCGGATGGGCCGCTTGACGTCACTGTGGTGCGGGGTGGCACATTCCAGGATGCCGGCCAGCCGCGCATCGAGATCCTGAGTGGTCTTGCCGATGGCGACAAGGTCGCTCTGCCATGAAACTCGGCATCGCCGGGTGGCTTACCCGTTCATTCATCGCATCGCCTCTGACGCCTCTCTTCCTGCTGGCCGCGCTGGCGCTTGGGCTTGTGGCCTTGGTCACGCTGCCCCGCGAGGAGGAGCCGCAGATCTCCGTGCCTATGGTCGACATCCACGTCTCCGCAAACGGCCTGAGGGCCGAAGATGCCGCCAAGCTCGTGACCGAGCCGCTGGAGACGATCATAAAGGGCATTGACGGCGTGGAGCACGTCTACTCCCAAACCACCGATGATGGCGCGCTGGTGACCGCCCGCTTCAAGGTCGGCACCAGTTCGGATGCCGCGATCCTGCGCATCCACGAAAAGGTCCGCGCCAACATGGATCGCATCCCCGTCGGGATTCCAGAGCCGCTGATCGTTGGGCGCGGCATCGACGACGTTGCCATAGTGGTGGTGACACTGACGCCGGCGCCGCAGGTGGCGGCGCGGTATTCCTCGGCGGACCTGACGCGTCTTGCGCATGAGCTGCAGGTCGAGGTCGCAAAGCTTCCCGATATCGGTCTCACCTACGTCGTTGGCGAGCAGCCCGATGAGATCCAGGTCGAGCCGGATCCGGAAAAGCTTTCGCTGTATGGCATCACGCTGCAGCAGTTGATGGGCAAGATCGCGGGCGCCAACCGCTCTTTCCAGATCGGCACGGTCCGCGACCGGGGTAATCAGCGGGTGCTGGTGGCCGGTCAGACGCTGCAGGCTTTGTCTGAGATCGGCAACCTTTTGCTCACGGCTCGCGACGGGCGGCCGGTCTATATCCGCGACGTTGCCAGCGTGGTGCTCGCGACGTCACCGGCTGAGAACCGCGTCACCAATATCATTAAGTCCGATACCGGTCTCGAGCGCGCGCCGGCCGTGTCGGTGGCGATCGCGAAGCGCCCGGGCACCAATGCGGTCGTCATCGCCGATATGATCGTCAAGCGCCTCGAGCAGGTGCGCGGCCAGATCTTCCCCAACGACGTCGAAATGCGCGTGACGCGCAACTACGGCGAGACGGCCAATGAGAAGGCTAACGAACTGCTCTTCCATCTGGGCCTGGCGACCGTCTCCATCGTCCTGCTGATCGCAGTAGCCATCGGCTGGCGAGAAGCGCTGGTGGTGGCCGTCGTGATACCCACGACCATCCTGCTGACCATGTTCGCTTCACGCGTGATGGGCTACACGCTGAACCGTGTCAGCCTGTTCGCGTTGATCTTCTCCATCGGCATCCTCGTCGACGACGCCATCGTGGTCATCGAGAACATCGCGCGCCATTGGGCGATGGACGGCGGACGCTCGCGCGCCCAGGCGGCGATCGATGCAGTTGCCGAGGTCGGCAATCCCACCATCGTGGCGACGCTGACCGTGGTGGCGGCGCTGCTTCCCATGCTGTTCGTCTCCGGCCTCATGGGCCCCTATATGAGCCCGATCCCGGCCAATGCCTCGGCCGCGATGCTTTTCTCATTCTTCGTCGCGGTGATGTTGACACCGTGGCTGATGATGAAGCTCGGCGGAAAGGATCGGGTCGGCGCCCATGGCCACGCCGGCAGCGCGCAGGGCGGCGTGCTGGGGCGGATCTATATCGCGGTGGCGCGACCGATCTTGAAGTCGCGGCTCAGAGCCTGGGCGTTCCTTTTGGTCGTGGGCATTGCCACGATTGCGTCCATGGCGCTGATCTACACCGAGCACGTGACGGTCAAGCTTCTGCCCTTCGACAACAAGACCGAACTCCAGATAGTGGCGGACTTGCCCAAGGGCTCGTCGGTCGAGGACACCGACCGACTGCTCCAGGCCGCCGCAAATCGCCTGGCCTCCGTGCCGGAGGTAGTGTCGTTCCAGACCTACGCGGGCGCCTCCGCGCCTTTCAACTTCAACGGCCTGGTGCGCCATTACTACCTGCGATCGAGCCCCGAACAGGGTGACATCGCCGTCAACCTGCTTCCCAAAGGAGACCGCAGCCGCGCCAGCCATGCCATTGCGCTCGACTTACGCGAGCGCTTGATGGGCATGGCGATGCCGGCGGGCACGGTGCTGAAGGTGGTCGAGCCGCCGCCGGGACCGCCGGTGCTCGGCACGCTGCTGGCCGAAATCTACGGCCCGGACGCCGAAACCCGCCGCGCGGTTGCGGCCAAGGTTCGCGAGACCTTCGCCAGCATCCCGTTCATCGTCGACGTCGACGACAGCTTCCACAACCAGCCGGAACGGCTCCGGCTTTCGATCGACCAGGACAACCTGGAATATTACAAGGTCGAACAGGCGGATGTGTACGACACGCTGAGCTATCTCTACGGCGGTACCACGGTCGGCTACTCGCACCGAGGCGGCGGGCGCCTGCCGATCCCGATCCGCATCGCCTTGTCCAAGGCAAATGGCGTGGTCGATCAGCGTGCCCTGGCCACGCCGGTTGCCGCCAACGCGCTTCCCGGCGCGCGCGACGTTGTCGAGCTTGGCGACGTCGTGCGGGTGAGCCAGGAGCCGGCCTCCTACCCGATCTTCCGCCACAACGGCAGGCCGGCCGAGATGGTGATGGGCGAGCTGGCCGGGGCGTTTGAGGCGCCGGTCTACGGCATGCTCGCCGTGGACGATGCGATTGCCAAGGCGGACTGGGGCGCGCTGCCAAAGCCGCAGATCGCGCTGCATGGCCAGCCGGACGACGAATCGAAGCCGACGCTCCTGTGGGACGGCGAATGGGAAGTGACCTGGGTAACCTTCCGCGACATGGGCGCTGCCTTCATGGTGGCGATCCTCGGCATCTACATCCTGGTCGTCGCGCAGTTCGGCTCCTTCCGCCTGCCATTGGTGATCCTGACCCCGATCCCGCTGACGCTGATAGGTATCATGCTTGGCCACTGGGCGTTCGTCGCGCCCTTCACGGCCACCTCGATGATCGGCTTCATCGCGCTTGCCGGCATCATCGTCCGCAACTCGATCCTGCTTGTCGACTTCATCCGTCATGCGCGGAGCGAGGATCGTCCGCTGCTCGAAGTGCTGCTCGAAGCCGGGGCTATCCGCTTCAAGCCGATCCTGCTCACCGCGCTCGCGGCGATGATCGGCGCCGCGGTGATCCTGACCGACCCTATCTTCCAGGGGCTGGCTATCTCGTTGCTGTTCGGCCTCGCCTCGTCGACGCTGTTGACGGTGCTGGTCATCCCGGCGATCTATGTGGCGCTGCGCGGTGGCCCGCGTGCCGATGCTGGGCCGAGCGAACCTGTCGCAGCCGCGCTGACTGAGTATCCCGAGCCGGCAAACCACTAGATCGTTTCACCGCTTCACGGAAACGGTGAGCCGCTCTATCTCTTTGTTTTAACGCAAGTCCAGTCGGAAACCGTTTCACAGTTTCCCTGGAATTGCGTTAGCTCTGGCGGAAATCGCCGGAGACGCCGAACATTATCACGATCGCCGCCAAGACAATCAAAACCGATGGGCCCCCCGTCAGATTGACGATGGCCGCCGAAACACCCACGGCGCCGCCAGCGACGACGGAACGCACGATAGTCTCAAGCCACCTCGGCACCGGCTATTCTCCCGTCCAGGGATTGATAGGGGCCGCGCGCCGTCACGCTGCGGTCGAGCAAACAGTCCAACGCCGCGAGCCGATCGGACGGCAGACGGGGCAGTTCGATTTCCCGGGCAAGATCGGCTGCAAATTCGCGGAACGGTGCGAGATTGATGACGGGAACGCCGATCAGCACGGGTACGGAGAGTTCCAGCGCCTTTGCGATGAGGGCCCTGAAGCCACCGCCTTCGGCCTCGGTCTTTCCGAATTTGCACAGAACCAGAAGATCGGTCTTGCCGGACAACGCAGCTCCGGCGGCTTCGCAGGCGCGGAGCAGCCGATCGGTATTCAGAACACAGCCTCGGGAGTGGGGACCTCGATCGTCGGATATACCGTGGAGCTTGCCCGAAGCGAGATCCCGAAGGTGCATGTCGCATTTCACCCGATCAGGTTTCTTTTCGCTCAGTTGGACAAGGCCGGCCAATCGCACGCCTCGCTCGGCCATGATGGTAGTCATTTCCTGCAGGAGTGCTTCGAACTCCACGCCGTTTGAATAAACGATAGCGGTAATGGGGCAGTCAGGACGAAGGCTCTGCATGAGGGAATCTCCTTCAGTTTGTACTTTGCCAGTCGGCCAGCAGGCGCGGGGTAGCTCCGATGCAGCGGGATTGGCGCGGCGATATCCAAAACCATCGGCCTATCTTCCAAATATTCCACGGCTGAATGGAAGCACTTCAACGGGCATGCCAGGCTCAATTGGGATCGACGCACCGGGCACAATCGCAATGGCGTCGGCCGATACCATCGGCATCATTCTGTGCGAGCCATCCGGCCCGCTGCGGCTGGCGGTCAATCACATCCCGGCAGTGGTGATGATCAGATCCGCCTCCCTCGCGCTGTCTTCGAGCACTCGCGCGATGGCCGCGGTATCGGGGCCAACTCGAGATAGCCAAGGTGGCGATGAAACCCGGCAAGCCGTCCTTTGGCGCGCTGGTCTTCGCGCGTCCGATCGTGGCGAACCTCCTCGGTCAGGTACGCCCCTGTTCAATATCCAGGCGAACCGGCACCAATTCCGTGCGATCCGGCTTGCAAGAACATGTAAAGGTCAACTCGGCCGATGTCGGTTGGCGAAGAGGACCACGTGCGCGACGTCGGCGACGATTGCCATGGCCGCTTTCGGGTCTTCCAGTGAGGCGATGATATCTCCGAGCATTGCTTCCCCCTTCACTGCACCAGCGGCGAGGATGCGCCGTCGATGGCAATCCCGACGATGTCCGCCCGGCCGACAAGCAGGGAGACGTATTGCGCCGTCGCCTGCCGGCTGACGTGCTCGGCCAGATAGGACGCGATGCGTTCCCGCACGGCCTCGAACGGAAGCTGGCGGCCGTCGATGCGCCGCGTCAGGCGAATGAGGTGGACGCCGTAGCGCGTCTCCACTGGCTGCGAGATATCGCCTGGGACGAGCTCGATGAGAGCAGCCTCGAATTCCGGCGTGGTGTCGCCCGGCCCGATTTGGCCGAGGCTGCCGCCCAAGGCTCCCGACGGGCAATCCGAGCAATCTCGCGCCAGTGCCGCGAAACGCTCTGGAGCAGCTGCCAGAGCAGATCTCAGCGACGACACCCTTTTACGCGCGGCGGCGAATGCCTCACGATCATCGTGACGAGCCGCTATGAGAATATGATCGGCTTCATAGAGAGGCGGCGTCATGAAACGGCGAAGATTATTTTCATAGAAGCGCCGCAGCGTCTCCTCATCCGCCTCGGGAACGCGAACCTCGCGCTCGATCAAGCCGCGCACCAGCGCGTCTTCGATGGTCTCCCTGCGTCCATCCTGGTCGGTCCGCTGGTCGGCGGCTATGTCGAGACGCCGCGCCTCTTGCAGGAGCAGCTCGCGAATGACGAGCGCACGGGTTGCGGCATGCCATCCCTCGCCGGGATTGCGGGCGGGAAAGTTCTGCACCTCGGCGGCGATCGCCTTGCGCGATATCGCCACCCCGTTGACGGTCACCGGCGGCATCGCCACGCGTTCGCGGGACGGCGCCGTGTCAGGAGTTGCGGGCCGGTGTTCGTGCGGATGTTCGGACGATTTGCGGCCGGCCGAATGATCGATGACGAGCGCGGCCATGGTTTACTCCGCGGGCTGGTGGGATGGAGCGGCAGCGGGGCGCCGCAAGGGCTCGGACGACCGCATCACGGACACTGGCGCGGGCGACCGGCGCTCGGCGAAGCGTGTGCGCACGACCTGATAGCCGGGACGGCCGAGATACCAGACCGGCGCGCTCCAGACATGAACCAACCTGGTGAACGGGAAGACCAGAAAGATCGTCATGCCGAGCAGGAGATGCGCCTTGAAGATCGGGTTGACGTCGGCGACGTAGGCCGCGGCCGCCGGCCGCAAGGTGAGGATGCCCTGCGCCCAGTTCATGAATTTCACCATCTCATGGCCGTCCATGTGACCGAGCGAGACGAAGATGGTCGAAAGGCCAAGCGTGAGCTGCAGCCAGAGCAGCAACAAAATCGCGATGTCACCGGGCGCCGACGTGTTGCGGATGCGAGGATCGAACAGACGACGATGGGCCAGAAGCGCTATGCCGATGAAGCAGGCAACGCCAGCGATGCCGCCGGCGGTGATGGCAAGGCCCTGCTTGAAGCTGTGTGAGACACCGAGCGCATCGAATACCCAGATCGGCGTCAGCAGGCCGACGAAGTGGCCGGCGAAGATCATCAGGATACCGACGTGGAACAGATTGGAGCCCCAGCGGAGCTGACGCCGCCGCAGCAACTGGGAGGATCCTGTCTTCCAGGTATATTGCTCGCGATCGAAGCGGATCAGGCTACCGAGCAGGAAGATGGTCAGGCAGAAATAGGGATACCAGCCAAAGAGCGCGGCGTTGATTGTGTCGGACATGGCTTTCCTCCGTCAGGCAACGCTACTACGCGCATCGCGATTGGCGGCGCGCATCTGGATTCTCAGTCGGTCGACGGAACAGCCGTCGGTCGCATTCCCGGGACCGAATGCGACCGCGGCCTCTTCCCAGGCGGCGTCGATGGCTGCCAGGTCGTCGGGCTCGTCGAGTTCGTCGGCGCCCACGGCCACGGCCGGCTCGCTGACTATCGAGCGTATGGCCGTGAATACAGCGGCATAGCCTGCGTTGCGCTTGGCGAGCCGACCTTCCAGCAGCGAGAAGATGTGGCCGGTTTCATTTAGCAGCCCGCGCGCCTCCTCAATGGGACGGGCGGAGAGGAATTCGAGGAAAAGCGGGATGAAGTCGGGCAATTCGTTTGCCGCGACCTCGAGCCCGCCACGCCGGTAGTGTTCGGCCAGATCGACCATCGCCTGGCCGCGATCTCGGCTCTCGCCATGGATGTGCTCGAAGAGATGCAGCGAGTGGCGGCGCGTCTTGTCGAACAATTCCACGTAACGCTCTTGCAAATCGTAGAGATCCAGGGTGGCCAGATCGGCAAACAAGGACTGCAGGTGCTTGCCTGCTTCGTCCGATACCAGTCCCTCGTCCGCGACCGCCGCGGTGATTTCCGGGATCGCCGTGCAAAGTTCCTCGGTCGGATAGGAAAGGAGCGCCGAGAGCGCCTTGAAGGTCCTGTTCGAGAGCATCACGCGATCTCCATCGGGTTTGTCGGCCGCTTGGTCTGCTTGGTGCCGAAGAGGTTGGTCTCGGTGGAACCGCCCGAGCAACCGTTGCCGAACGAGAAGCCGCAGGAGCCGCGCAGGTCCTGGGCGTCCTCGCTCCATTCGCGGTGCGAAGTGGGGATGACGAAACGATCCTCGTAATTGGCGATCGCCATGACCTTGTACATGTCGTCGATGGCTGCGCCCGTCAGGCCGACCCGCGTCGCGATCGACTCGTCGAGGCGGCCGTCGATCGTCTTTGCCCGCATGTAGCTTCGCATCGCCAGCATGCGCTCGAGCGCAAGCGCCACGGGCTCCTCATTGCCCGCCGTCAGCAGATTGGCCAGATACTGGAGCGGGATGCGCAGGCTGCGCACGTCGGGCATATCGCCGTCCAGCCCCATCTTGCCGGCGGCAGCCGCCGACTGGATGGGCGAGAGCGGCGGAACGTACCAGACCATCGGCAGCGTGCGGTACTCGGGGTGAAGCGGAAAGGCAATCTTCCACTCCATCGCCATCTTCCAGACCGGCGATAATTTGGCCGCCTCCAGCCAGTTGTCGGGAATCCCGTCGGCACGGGCCTGTGCGATGACGGCCGGATCGTTCGGATCGAGGAAGATATCGAGCTGCGCCTGATAGAGGTCCTTCTCCTGCGGTACGCTGGCAGCCGCCTCGATACGGTCGGCGTCGTAGAGGATCACGCCGAGATAGCGGATGCGCCCGACGCAGGTTTCCGAACAGACCGTCGGCTGCCCCGCCTCGATGCGGGGATAGCAGAAGATGCACTTCTCCGATTTGCCCGACGACCAGTTGTAGTAGATCTTCTTGTAGGGGCAGCCGGAGACGCACATGCGCCAGCCGCGGCACTTGTCCTGATCGATCAGTACGATGCCGTCCTCCTCGCGCTTGTAGATGGCCCCGGACGGGCACACCGCCGCGCAGGTCGGGTTGAGGCAGTGCTCGCAAAGCCTCGGAAGGTACATCATGAAGGTATTTTCGAACTGGCCGTAAATGTCCTTCTGGACGCCCTCGAAATTCACGTCCTTCGACCGCTTCTCGAACTCGCCGCCGAGGATCTCCTCCCAGTTCGGTCCCCATTCGATCTTTTCCATCCGCTCGCCGGTGATGGCCGAGCGCGGACGAGCCGTAGGGAAAGCTTTCGATTCCTTCGCCGTGTGCAGATGCTGGTAATCGAAAGTGAACGGCTCGTAGTAGTCGTCGATCTCCGGCAGATCAGGGTTTGCGAAGATGTTGGCGAGGATGCGCCACTTGGCGCCCATCTTCGGCTCGATCTTGCCATTCTTCTTGCGTCGCCAGCCGCCGTTCCATTTCTGCTGATTCTCCCATTCCTTGGGATAGCCAACGCCCGGCTTGGTCTCGACATTGTTGAACCAAGCGTATTCGACGCCTTCACGGTTGGTCCAGACGTTCTTGCAGGTAACCGAACAGGTGTGACACCCGATGCATTTGTCGAGGTTCAACACCATCGCGATCTGGGCGCGGATTTTCATTCTGCGGCCTCCTTGGGAGCATTCGCTTGCAGGGGTTCCTCGAGCCAGTCGACGGTCGCCATCTTGCGGACCACGATGAACTCGTCGCGGTTGGAGCCAACGGTTCCGTAGTAGTTGAAGCCGTAGGACTGCTGGACATAGCCGCCGATCATATGGGTCGGCTTGAGCACCGTGCGCGTCACCGAATTGTGGATGCCGCCGCGGTTGCCGGTCAGTTCGGAGCCGGGCGTGTTCACGATCTTCTCCTGAGCGTGATACATCAGCATCATGCCCTGTTTGACTCGCTGGGAGACGACGGCGCGGGCCGTAAGCGCTCCGTTGGCGTTAAAAACCTCGACCCAGTCATTGTCCACGATGTCCGCGGCCTTGGCGTCGGTCTCGGAAATCCACACCACCGGACCGCCGCGATTGAGCGTCAGCATCAGGAGATTGTCGCTGTAGGTGGAATGGATACCCCATTTCTGATGCGGCGTGATGAAGTTGAGGACGATCTCTTTGTTGCCGTTGGACCTGACTCCCTTGACGGCGGAGATCGTCTTCAGGTCGACCGGCGGCTTCCAGGTGATGAAGCCTTCGCCGAAGGCCCGCATCCACAGATGATCCTGATAAAGCTGCTGGCGTCCGGTCAGCGTGCGCCACGGGATCAGTTCGTGGACGTTCGTGTAGCCGGCATTGTAGCAGACCTTCTCACTTTCGATGCCGGACCAGGTGGGAGAGGAGATGATCTTGCGCGGCTGGGCCTGAACGTCGCGAAAGCGGATCTTCTCGTCCTCCTTCGGGATGGCGAGATGAGCATGCTCGCGGCCCGTCGCCTTGGAGAGCGCCTCCCAGGCTTTCACCGCGACCTCGCCGTTGGTTTCCGGCGCGAGCATCAGGATGACTTCGGTCGCGTCGATATCCGTCTCGATCTTCGGCAGGCCCTTGGCGGGGCCGGCGGGTTGGACGCCGTTGAGCGCGCCCAGCGCCTCGACTTCATGCGCTGTCTTCCAGTTGATGCCCTTGCCGCCGTTGCCGGCCTCGGTCATCAGCGGGCCGAGCGCGGTGAAGCGGGCGTAGAGGTTCGGATAGTCGCGCTTGACGACGCTCACGGCCGGCATCGTCCTGCCCGGGATCGGTTCGATCTCGCCGCGTTTCCAGTCGGCGACGTCGAAGGGCTGGGCGATCTCGCCGGGCGTGTCATGCTGGATGGGAGTTAGGACGACGTCCTGCTCCACGCCCAGCACCTCCGGAGCGACCTCGGAAAAGGCCCTGGCGAGGCCCTTGTAGATATCCCAGTCCGAGCGTGCCTCCCAGGCAGGGTCCACCGCCGCCGACAGCGGGTGGATGAAGGGGTGCATGTCGGAGGTGTTGAGGTCGTTCTTCTCGTACCAGGTCGCGGTCGGCAGCACGATGTCGGAGTACACGCAGGTCGTCGACATGCGGAAATCGAGCGTGACAAGAAGATCGAGCTTTCCCCGCGGAGCCTCGTCGTGCCAAACGACCTCCTTGTTGCGCACCTTGCCTTCGGCGCCGAGGTCCTTGCCCATGACACCGTGCGTGGTGCCGAGCAGGTGCTTCAGAAAGTATTCGTGGCCCTTGCCGGAAGACCCCAGAATGTTGGAGCGCCACACGAACATGTTGCGGGGCCAGTTGGCCGGATCGTCAGGGTCCTCGCATGCAAGGTCGAGTTCACCCGACTTCAGTGCGCTTGCCACATAGTCCTTCACCTCGAGGCCAGCCGCCGAAGCTCGTTTGGCGATGTCGAGCGGGTTCTGCTTCAACTGCGGCGCCGAAGGCAGCCAGCCCATGCGCTCGGCGCGGACGTTGTAGTCGATGAAGCTTTGGTTCCAGTCTCCTTCGGGCGCGGTCGGCGACAAGATCTCCGCCGCCGTCAGGGTCTCGTATCGCCATTGGTCCGTGTGCGCGTAGAAGAAGGACGTCGAGTTCTGGTGGCGCGGCGGGCGCGCCCAGTCGAGCGCGAAAGCGAGCGGCGTCCAGCCTGTCTGCGGCCGCAGCTTTTCCTGGCCGACATAGTGCGACCAGCCGCCGCCCGACTGGCCGACGGCGCCGCAGAACACCAGGAGGTTGATGATCCCCCGGTAATTCATATCCATGTGGTACCAGTGGTTGAGACCTGCGCCCAGGATCACCATCGAGCGGCCGTTGGTCTTTTCGGCATTGGTGGCGAATTCGCGCGCCACGGTGACGATGGCGTCGCGCTTCACGCCAGTGATGCGCTCAGCCCAGGCGGGTGTGAACGGCACGTCGTCATCGTAGGAAGAGGCGACATTGGCGCCGCCGAAGCCGCGGTCGAGGCCGTAATTGGCCATGAGCAGGTCGTAGACCGTTGCCACCTTCACCGCCCCGTCGATGGTCTTGATCGTGCGGACCGGGATATTGCGGGTCAGGATCTCGCCATGCTCGGTGGCCACGAAATGCTCCGTTGCCCGGCCGCCGAAATAGGGGAAGTCGACAGCCGCAATGTCAGCTCCATCGCCGGCGAGGGAGAGCTTCAACCGAATGTCCCGCCCCTTGCCATCCTTTTCCTCGAGATTCCACTTTCCTTGCTCGCCCCAGCGGTAGCCGGCCGACCCGAGTGGCGCGACTAACGCATCCGTTGCCTCGTCGATGGCGACCGTCTTCCATTGCGGGTTGTTCTTCTCGCCGAGAGCGCCCTTGATCTCGGAGGCACGCAACAGGCGCTCCGGAACGAGCTTGCCGTCGCGCTCCGCCAGCCGCACCAGGAAGGGCATGTCGGTGTAGCGCCGGGCATAGTCGTCGAAATAGGCGACGCTGCGGTCGAGGTGGTATTCGCGCAGGATCACGTGGCCCATGGCGAGCGCCAGCGCGGCGTCGGTGCCCTGCTTCGGATTGAGCCAGATGTCGGCGAACTTGGTCGCTTCGGCATAGTCCGGCGAGACGACGGCGCTCTTGGTGCCCTTGTAGCGGACCTCAGTGTAGAAATGCGCGTCCGGGGTACGCGTCTGTGGCACGTTCGAGCCCCAGACGATGATGAAGCCGGCATTGTACCAGTCGGCGCTCTCCGGCACGTCGGTCTGCTCGCCCCAGGTCTGCGGGCTCGCCGGCGGCAGGTCGCAATACCAGTCGTAGAACGACATGCACACGCCACCGAGCAGCGAAAGATAGCGCGAGCCGGCGGCATAGGAGACCATCGACATGGCCGGGATCGGCGAAAAGCCGATGATGCGATCCGGGCCGTGCTTGCGAGCGGTATAGGCATTGGCGGCCGCGATGAGCTCGTTCACCTCGTCCCAGGTGGCGCGCACGAAGCCGCCGTGGCCGCGGATCGAGATGTAGGATTGGCGCTTGTTCGAGTCCTCGACGATCGAGGCCCATGCCGCGACTGGCGGCATCTTGGCGCGAGCCGCCCGCCACAGCTTCAACAGCCGGCCGCGGATCATCGGGTATTTCACCCGGGCGCCCGAATAGAGATACCAGCTGTATGACGCGCCGCGTGCGCAGCCGCGAGGCTCGTGGTTGGGCAGATCGGGCCGCGTGCGCGGATAATCGGTCTGCTGCGTCTCCCAGGTGACGATGCCGCCCTTGACGTAGATCTTCCACGAGCACGAGCCGGTGCAATTCACACCATGGGTGGAGCGCACGATCTTGTCGTGCTGCCAGCGCTTGCGGTAGCCGTCTTCCCAGGACCGGTCTTCGTTGGTCACTATCCCGTGACCGTCCGAAAAGCTGTCGACGGTCTTGCGAAAGAAGGTTAGCCGGTCGAGAAAATGTGACATTGCGTTGTCCCTGGTTATTCGGCCGCGGCCGGGCGGACGGGCGCGCCGCGCTTGGCGCGCTCGATGTCGTGCAGAAGGCCGCCCTTGCGGGTGTAGACACCCCAGGTGATGGCAAGGCAGCTCACGTAGAACAGGAGGAAGGCCCACAACGCGGCGTTCGGCGCGCCCGTGAGGGCGATTGAGCTGCCGTAGCTCTTCGGTATGAAGAACGCGCCGAAGGCCGCGATCGCGGAGGTAAAGCCGGTGATGGCGGCAGCCTCCTTCTCCGCCTGCTTGCGACGCGCTTCGGTATCGGCGTCGGGCATCAGGCGGCCCATCTCCTTGGCCATGATCACCGGGATCATCTGGAACGTAGAGGCGTTGCCGACGCCGGTGGCGAAGAAAAGCAGCAGGAATGCCACGAAGAAGCCCGTGAACGCGCCCGGCTGATCCTTGATGCCGATGAACCACAAAACACCGGCAACACCTGCGATCATCAGCATGAAGGCCCAGAAGGTGACGCGCGCGCCACCATACTTGTCCGCGAGCCAGCCAGAGCCCGAGCGAGAGAGAGCGCCGACCAGCGGGCCGAGGAAGGCGAACTGGAGCGCATTGACGTCCGGAAACAGCATCTTCGTGAGCAGCGGGAAACCAGCCGAATAGCCGATGAAGGATCCGAAAGTGCCGGTGTAGAGCCAGCACATGATCCAGTTGTGCCGACGCTGGAAGATAACGGCCTGCTCGCTGAAAGATGCCTTGGCAGAAGCTATGTCGTTCATGCCGAACCAGGCGGCGAAAGCCGAGAGCGCTATAAAGGGCACGAAAACGAAGCCGGCATTCTGCAACCAAATCGGCGCATCGCCGGCAGCTCCCTTGACCATGGCCGGATCGCCGCCGAGCCAGCCGAAGATCCCCGTGGTGATTGCCAGCGGCACGATGAACTGGACGACGCTGACGCCGAGATTGCCAAGGCCGGCGTTGAGTGCAAGCGCATTTCCCTTCTCCGCCTTCGGGAAGAAGAAGGAGATGTTGGCCATGGACGAGGCGAAGTTGCCGCCGCCAAAGCCGCAAAGGAGTGCCAGGATCAACAGCACGACATAGGGCGTGTCGGGATTTTGTACCGCATACCCGATGCCCACGGCCGGTATGATGAGCGACCAGGTCGTAAGCGTCGTCCAGAGCCGGCCGCCGAAGATCGGCACCATGAAGGAATAAAAGATTCGCAGCGTCGCCCCGGAGATTCCGGGCAAAGCGGCGAGCCAGAAGAGTTGGTCGGTGGTGAAGGTGAAGCCGACGAGCGGAAGCTTGGCGACGACGACTGACCACACCTGCCAGATGGCAAACGAAAGCAGTAGCGCCGGTATCGACAGCCACAGATTGCGTTTCGCGATGCGGCGGCCGGTTTCAGCCCAGAACGCTTTGTCCTCCGGACGCCAGTCGGTTAGAGCACCGCCCGTCCGGGCCTTTGCCACAGGCGTGGGCATGTCCTGCATTTCCGGGAAAGGCGGCAGCTTGGCGAGGGCCTCGCCAACGGTGCCGCGTTCCATCTGGCGGATCGCCATATGCATCCAGATCAGCGCGCCGGAGACCAGCAGGAAGAGCGCCATGAAGCAACTCGTCCAGAGGCCCGTCAGGTCAAGCAGCAAGCCGAACAGGATCGGCAGCACGAAACCGCCAAGGCCGCCGATCATGCCGACGAGTCCGCCGACCGAACCGACATGGTCGGGATAGTAGACCGGGATGTGCTTGTAGACGGCGGCCTTGCCGAGGGCCATGAAGAAGCCGAGCACGAATATAGTGACGATGAAGCCGACGAGGCCCATCTCGATGTGGAAGGCGGTCGTCCCGTTGATGCCGTGGACGACGTAGTCGGTCGGTGGATAGGAAAGGACGAAGGTCGCCGCCACCGAAATCATGAAGGTCCAGTAGAGCACGCGACGCGCGCCGAAGCTGTCCGAAAGGTGTCCGCCATAGGCGCGAAACAGGCTCGCCGGCACGGAGAAGAAGGCAGCAATCATGCCGGCCGTCTTGATGTCGAGGCCGTAGACGTTGATGAGATATTGCGGCAGCCAAAGCGCGAGCGCGACAAAGGCGCCGAACACGAAGAAATAGTAGAGCGCGAAACGCCAGATCTGCACGTTCTTCAATGGTTCGAGTTCGAGCCACGCGCTTTTCGGCTTGATGCCGGATCGCCGACGTTCGACGATGACCGGGTCGTCATCCGTCATGAACCAGAAGATGGCGGCCATGACGACGAGGGCCGCTGCCCAGGCCTCAGCCACGGCCTGCCATCCGAAGGCGACGAGCACGAAGGGGGCGAGGAATTTGGTGACGGCGGCACCGACATTGCCCGCACCGAAGATACCAAGCGCCGTACCTTGTCTTTGCGGCGGGAACCAACGCGACACATAGGCGACACCGACCGAGAAGGAGCCGCCGGCGATCCCGACGCCGAGGGCTGCGACCAGCATCTGAGGATAGGTATGAGCATACGACAGAAGGAAAGTTGCGACCGCGGCCGCGAGCATGTTCACCGTGAAGACGATCCGGCCCCCGTAGCGGTCGGTCCAGATGCCAAGCGCCACCCTGAGCAGCGAACCCGTCAGGATCGGCGTGCCGAGGAGCAGGCCGAACTGCGTCTCGCTGAGGCCGAGTTCCTGGCGGATGCGAATGCCGATGATGGAAAAGATGGTCCAGACCGCGAAGCAGACCGTAAATGCCGCCGTGCTTGCGCCCAGGATTTGACCGGACTTCGGATCCGCGGTTGTTTTCATTGTCGGCAGCCTCTTAGACGGTTGGCCTCAAGGAGCGGACTCTCGCCCCCTCAAGGCCAACATGACCAAGCCGGCATCATCCGGCATTGATCCAAATCAAGGCATGCCGTGACATTTGTCACTCAGGATGCGGAAGCAAAGGGAAGCCTCACATCGGAGACGACACATTTGGATGAAATGACGTATGAGGGCGTGGCGCCGGAGGAGCTGCCGTTGTTTCGGGGGCTACCCTTACCCCGCCGGACCGATCTGATGCGACATGCCATGGTGCACAGCGTGTCCGCAGGCACCGTTCTGTTCGAACAAGGCGACGTGCCGAACTTCCAGCTGATCGTGCTGGCAGGGTCGGCCCAGTTGTTTGGACGATCGGCCGAAGGCCGTGAAGTCTTGATCGAGGCTGTCAGAGCCCCAGATCTCGTCATACCCGCCGCCGTCCTGACCGGCGCGCCTTATCTCATGCAGGCCCGAGTGCCAGAGCCTTCGCGGTTCTTGTTGATTCACGCGGGAGCGTTTCGGGCGGCGGTGGAAGTAGAGCCTTTGCTGGCTCATGCGGCGATCGGAAGCCTCGCCGCTCAATTTCGACGCATGGTCCGGCAGATCAAGAACCTCAAGCTGAGGAGCTCGACCGAGCGCGTTGGTTGCTATCTCCTGGCCCTGTCGAAGCGGCAGGGCACGCCGGACCGAGCCGTTCTGCCGTTCGAGAAGACGCTCATCGCCTCCGAGCTCGGCATAACACGCGAGTCCTTTTCGCGTGCACTGTCGAGCCTGGGAAAGTCAGGCATCAGGGTCGACGGCCAGACGATCGAAATTCTCGATGCGGCCCGCGTCGCCGCCGCATGCGCTCCCGACCCGCTCATCGACGGGACGGACGGTGAGGGCTTTGCAATCTGATCGTCGCGCCTAGTCCGGCCATAGTCAACCTGAGCTTGGCAGCGGATTTGCCGCAGGTGCTCGCCCCAACCTTCTGTCAGGACTGGCGATGATATCGGCCGTGGTTGAATGAACCCTTCTGCCGCGAACACCCAGGCATGACTGGAATGCAGAGGCATGACCGCATTAACGGCAACTTTGCCCTTCCCTCCACGACAATGCCATTCGCCTAGACCAGCATCGCCATAGCGTCCGCAGCGATCAGTTCCTGACCCCGCTCCAGCCGCTGATGACGTCCGCTATCCGGAGCGAGCAGAGCCCTTTCACGTCTGTTTCGAGGCGCTAAGCAAGCACGCCTTTACGCACGCCGTTTTACGCCACAGCGCTCGCGCCATTCGAAAGCACTTTACTTGATCCGGGATGTCAGCGCAGATCGGTCTGCCAGATGGCGATGGAAATTCCAGTCGAGTAGGAGTCAGATATGGACACGAAGGCAATTCATAGGGCAGCGAAAATCGCCACCCAAACTACGCTATCGCCGGCGTTTTCCCCCTACTCCCACTCAATTGTTTTAAACCCATCTAAATCCTTGATTTAGATGGGTTTTTTATTCGCAATGGCCTGAATTTCCGACACGCAGGCCGCCAAAACTTACGATATTGATTTTAAAGAGAAAATTGTCACAAAAATTTTTTTGAGGTTTCAGCAACTATCGGTGCCAATCGGCCGATTTTCGTTCTCACGGTGTTCGGTCGACACTCGACTCGATCGCAAAAAGTACCGTCAGCACAATCTATCACGCCCCACTGGAGCGATCCATCCGTCGCGAACCATCGGCACTTGGTCGCGCCATCATTCATGCAAGCCCCAATTTCAGTTGCAACCACGGCCTCAGCGCCGAGTAGCCAGGGGGGAATGGACGAGCGGCATCGCCGTCTCCAGGACACGCGGCCGACCGATTTGCTTCAGCATGTCCTGAAGTGTTCGCTACCAGAAATAGGCGGACTCGCCCCCCAAGCTCTCGGGGAGCAGTTAAACTCGGCTGTCTTCGACGTCGACGGGATGCGTGACTACCAAAAATTGTCGGAACAAGAGTCGAGCTGATCGCTTTGATACGCGCTGTCCGCGAAGAGGCGATCTGCGACCTCTTTGCTAAAGGCGCCGGCAGAGACTTGCGCCGCGAGGTCCGCAAGCGCTCAAATTTGCCGAGCAAATGGTCCGCGATTTCACCGGTACTGACGCCGTCGATCCTGAAAAGAAGCGCCCGCTGTCAGTATGAAGCCTGAGGCTCCGCTTCGGGTGCTGGTGGGGGCACCAACGGGTCACGGTGAGCGCTTCACCCTTCGTTCACGATATTAGCGCAAGCTCATACGTGGACATGCAGGGTATTGCGTACATGCCCAAACAAGCCCTAGCGCAGAACACCCCTTCAGCGCTGGGGCTTTTCCTTTAATGCTGCGTCTTGCCGCTTGATTGATCCGCCTGCGCCATGAACTTGTTGAAGGCGCGCGCCTCATCGACAGTCTCAAACTGCCGAGACGTTGTCGTGCCGTCCGGCTTTAGAACCACGGCGAGGAATGGAAGCCCGAACACGGGCGGTTGATAGACGGCATAGATCGTGCTGCGCTTCATCGCGGCATTTTACAGGGATTTCTCGCCCGGAACTAGATACGCGTCGGTGTTCGGGTCGGCGATCTTTGGAGCCTTTAACTCTGAAGGGTGAGGTGCCGACTTAATCGGCGCCGGGGCTGTTGCGTCCACGTTCCCCAGTGGGCCCCACCCGCCAACTAATGACATTACACCGGCGCACTGATCGGCGTTGCCGGTGGCGCTCTGTCGGCCAGGCTTTTGGCGGCAACACCCAGAGCACCGTGATCGGGTGCCCTTCTCGGCGCGGTGGTCGGCAGTTCCACCCCGCCCCAGTGCCGCGGCGAATTAGCTATGCCGCTATCATTGAGGACCTTTGCCGGACCAGCGCCCACAGCGCTGGTCCCCGCACCGTCATGAGGAGGTCGAGAATGACAAGCCTTGCCGGGATCCTAAAGGTTCGCGGCAAACATGCAGTGAAACGGCTGATCAGCTACGATAGCCGCAGCTGGCTGCGCATCCGCCAGATCGAGGCGGTTTTCTCGAGGCGGGCAACCACAAGGCCTCCCACGTGATCGAGACATCGCCCGGCGGGACCGCTATTGGAAGGCAACCTGTCCGAGCTATCGCTCGTCGACTTCACCGACTTCGACATCTGCCGCGACCGCAACCGACGAGCAATTCTCGGTCGTCATCGCCGACCAGGCGCTGGAGCATGTGCAGCGGCCGACGTCCGCGTCGTTTCCAGCAT
>NZ_RZOS01000049.1:0-22572 GCF_004022605.1 Mesorhizobium sp. M4B.F.Ca.ET.089.01.1.1 | reverse complement strand
CGGCACCTCGTGGCTGCGCACTTCGAGCACCGCCCGGCTGCCGGTGCCGCCGGCCGCCGAATGGCCGAAGCCCGGATCGAAGAAGCCGGCATAGTGGACGCGGAATTCGCCGACCAGCGGATCGAAGGGCGTCATCTCGGCGGCGTAGAGCGGCGGCACATGCACCGCCTCGCGGCTGACCAGGATGTAGAACTCATCGGGATCGAGCACCAGCTCGCCGGCGCCGCTCTTGTAAAGCGGCTCCCAGTAGTCGACGACGTCCTGCGCGGCGCGCTTGTCGACATCGACGAGGCCGGTGTGATGCTTGCCGCGATAGCCGACCAGCCCGTCCTTGTCGCCATCGAGATCGATCGACAGCGCGATGCCGCCGCCGGAAATGTTGGGCGGCTCGGTGGCAACCAGCATCTCGGCATGGTGGAGATCGCGCAACTCGCTTTCCGACAGCAGCGCATTGCCGGTGCGGAAGCGTATCTGCGACAGGCGCGAGCCGGCGCGCACGACAATCGGAAAGGTGCGCGGGCTGACTTCGAGATAGAGCGGGCCATGATAGCCGGCGGCGATCTTGTCGAACTCGTGGCCGCGATCGGTCATCACCCGGGTGAAGATGTCCAGCCGCCCGGTCGAGCTCTTCGGATTGGCCGAAGCGGACACGTTCGAGGGCAATGCCAGGCCTTCCAGCAGCGGCACGATGTAGACGCAGCCCGTCTCCAGCACAGCACCGTCGACGAGATTGATCTCGTGCAGCTTCAGCCGGTCGAGCTTGTCGGCCACCAGATGATCGGGGCCGGGCAGGAAGGAGGCGCGCACGCGGAACGCCTTGTCGCCCAGCCTGAGGTCGAGGCTGGCCGGCTGGATCTGGTCGGCATCGAGCACGCGCGGCGACTTCAGCGCGCCGGACTGGAACAGCGCGGAAATGTCCTGATCGGGAAGAATGCCTGTCTGCCGCAAGGCTCCGCTCCAAGGCCGCTGGTACAAACCTCTTAATGAAGCCGGCAATTGACGCAAGCGCGGCGCGGGTCTAAAGGGTCGTTATCCCGTGGTGATTTGGCCGGTCGGCTTGCAGCCACGTTAAACAAGTCGCTAAAGGACCGTCGGGCCGCAAGGCCGTATGGACCGGTTGCGACTTTTCGCGGCCGGTTTTTTTGTATCTGGAAGTAGAGCGATGACCAAGAAGCGTGACTGGAAGCCTCAGACGGCACTCGTGCATGGCGGAACGCTGCGTTCCGGCTTCGGCGAGACATCAGAAGCGATGTATCTCACCCAGGGCTATGTCTACGAGACGGCGCAGGCCGCCGAAGCCCGCTTCAAGGGCGAGGAGCCGGGCTTCATCTACTCGCGCTACGCCAATCCCACGGTCGACATGTTCGAAAAGCGCATGTGCGCCCTGGAAGACGCCGAGGACGCTCGCGCCACGGCCTCCGGCATGGCGGCGGTGAGCGCCGCGCTGCTGTGCAGCGCCAGGGCGGGCGACCATATCGTGGCGGCGCGCGCGCTGTTCGGCTCCTGTCGCTGGGTGGTCGAAACGCTGGCGCCGAAATACGGCATCGAGGCGACGCTGGTCGACGGCACCGATATCGCCAACTGGGAAAAGGCGCTGCGGCCGAACACCAAGCTGTTCTTCCTGGAAAGCCCGACCAACCCGACGCTGGAAGTGGTCGACATCGCCGCTGTCGCCGCGCTCGCCAATTCGATCGGCGCCAGACTGATCGTCGACAACGTCTTCGCCACGCCGCTGCAGCAGAAGCCGTTGCAGCTCGGCGCCCACATCGTCGTCTATTCGGCGACCAAGCACATAGACGGACAGGGGCGCTGCCTCGGCGGCATCATCCTGTCGGACAAGAAGTGGATCGACGAGAACCTGCACGACTACTTCCGCCACACCGGGCCGAGCCTGTCGCCGTTCAATGCCTGGACGCTGCTCAAGGGCCTGGAGACGCTGCCGTTGCGCGTGCGCCAGCAGACGGAGAGCGCCGGCAAGATCGCCGACTTCCTCGCCGAACGGCCGGAGATCGCCCGCGTCATCTATCCGGGCCGCGCCGACCATCCGCAGGCCGAGATCGTCAGGAAGCAGATGTCGGGCGGCTCGACGCTGATCTGCCTCGACGTCAAGGGCGGCAAGCAGGCGGCCTTCGCCTTCCAGAACGCCCTCGACATCGTGCTGATCTCCAACAATCTCGGCGACGCCAAGAGCCTGATCACCCACCCGGCGACGACCACGCACAAGAACCTCAGCGACGAGGCGCGCGCCGAGCTCGGCATCGGCCCGGGTACGCTCAGGCTCTCGGTCGGCCTGGAGGATCCGGACGACCTGCTCGCCGACGTCGAGCAGGCGCTGAAGGCGGCGAAATAGGGGACCTGGGCGAAGGCCCGGTCAGGCGCTCGAGGGCGTCTCTTCCAGTTCGGCCACCTTGGTGCCGATGGTCATGGCGTTGCCGCGCCAGTCGACGGCGCCGCCCAGCCAGCCGCGCGCCCATATCGCCGGCAGCATCGCGTCGCGCACGATCATCGCCGCGACCGTGCGCGGCGACAGGTGCCAGCCGTTGGCCCATGCGAGGGCGCATTCCGGCAGGTAGGCGAGTGCCAGCACGCAAAGCGTTGTGGCCGGCAGGCTGATGCCCACGTGGGCCGCCGCTACCAGTGCCAGGACAAGCGGCACCGCAGCACCGGTCAGGATCTCGGGCGCGAAGAACAGCGGGAAGGTGACGCGGCGCAGCCGCGCCCAGCGCGCCTGGCGCGACCAGATCTCGCCAAGCCTGCGCTCGCCGAGCGGCTGCTCGAAGGGCGAGGCGACGAGATGGACGCGAAGGCCAATGCCGTTGACCAGCTTGGTCGCCGCGGCGTCCTCGGCGATCTCGGCGGCAAGGGCGCGGATGCCGCCATTGGCGTCGAGCATTGGCTTGTTCCACAGCATGCTCTTGCCCTGGGCGAAGCCGAGGCCAAGCGCCTCGCCGGCATATTGCCAGCGCGCCTGCAGCGTGTTGAGGAAGGCGCATTCGACCTCGGCCCAGAAGCCAGCCGGCCGTGAGCCGACCGGGGTCGAGCAGACGAGGCCGGTATCGGACCTCCACGCGGCCATCAGCTTATGGATATAGTCGCGCGGCATCAGCACGTTGGAATCGGCAAGGATCACCCAGTGGTGGCGCGCCGCCTCCCAGCCCTTGACGCAATTGTTCAGCTTCGGATTGGCGCTGACGCGGTCGTCGCCGACCAGCAGCCGGGCCGGCACGTTGGGAAACCGGGCAATTGCCCTGTTTATCAGTTTGACCACCGGATCGTCGGCATGGGCGACGCAGAAGATCAGCTCGTAGCGCGGCCAGTCGAGCGTGAAGGTGCGCTGCAGCGTCTCCGCGGTAAACGGCTCGATGCCGCGCGAGGGAATGACGATCGACACCGGCGGCGTCCTGCCCACGGGCGCGGCCATGCCGCGCGGCGGCTTCAGCCGGCGCGCAGCAAGCAGGATGCTGGCGAGATTTGAGAGAAGCAGGGCTATGGAAAGCAGGGCGGCGGCCATGGCGATCAGTTCCATCGAGATCTGGTCACTCCGGAAAAGCCGGCCAGGAGATGGCCATTTTGAACAGGTCGACAGAGTTTGAGTCGCCCATCACGGTCCGTGCACACCATCATTGTCGTGTGTCACTTAAATGACATTGTTTGCCGGCACGTGCGCATAAGGCGGAAGGGACAGCCGTCACGCATCGTTGACCCGACAGCGGAGTGCGCCGAAAGTTCCCGAATTGTTGGGGTAGCTCATGTATCGCGCCGTCACGCGCAACATCGAAGTTCAGGTGAGGCCGTTCTATCTGGAGGATCGCTCCGATCCTTCGGAGAACCGCTATGTCTGGGGCTACCAGGTGACTATCGACAACCGCTCGGACGAATTCGTGCAGTTGCTCTCGCGCTACTGGCACATCACCGACGGCAGTGGCCGGGTGGAGGAGGTGCGCGGTGCAGGCGTCGTCGGCGACCAGCCCGAACTTAATCCCGGCGACAGCTACCAGTACACCTCGGGCTGCCCGCTTTCGACGCCTTCGGGCATCATGGTCGGCCACTATACGATGCGAAACAAGCGCGGCGAGACGTTCAACGTCGCCATCCCCGCCTTCTCGCTCGACCTGCCGGGCACGCGGCGGACGGTGAACTAGTGGCCGCGCACGCTTGGCCGCCACTGCCCCAACCGCACGCCAGGCAGCGGCTTGATGCACAGAATTGAAACAGGGTTGTTTCTGGGCCGGCTGCCGTTCGCAAGAGTTGGACAAGGACCGGAAAGCCTTCTCATCATCAACGGCGGTCAGGGGTTCATGATGAAACCCTGGCCATCCAGACTGGAAAAGGATGCCGGACGGCTCATCCGTATCCTTCCACCCAACACGAGCTTCGTGCTGATTGGCTACGATCCCGCTCCAAAAGCCGATCCATCGCTCGAGGGCATGGCCAGAGACATCGCGGAGATCATCGGCGCCGACTTCAAGGAGCCAGCGAGCCTGATGGGCATTTCCTATGGCGGCGTTGTCGCCACGCAGGTGGCCGTGCGGTACCCGGACCTTGTAGGCAAGCTGATCCTGCTGGCGAGCGCGCATGGCTTTTCGGCCGATGGAAAAAGGCGGCTCAGGAAACAAATCCAATTCGCACAGGCCGGACAATTTCACGCTTTGCTGAAGGAATTCACGACGGTGTTCCGGCGGCCCTGGTTGAACCTTCTTTTGCGTCTTCGACTGAGGTTCGAAGCACGCAGCCTGGTTGCGCGGATGGGGGCGCCGAGCACGATCGTCCGCTATCTCGAAGCAATGCTCGACGACGATGTGACGGAAGAAGACCTCCGCAACATCTCGGCGAGGACTTTGATCCTCGGCGGTGAAAGGGACCAGTTCTTCGGCGGGATGATGGAAGCTACCGCGAGCGCGATCAGCGGCGCGAAGCTCATGGTGCTCGGGGACGAAACCCACATGGCTCCCGTCGAACGAGCCTCGGATGTCCGCAGGCACCTCGAGGAATTCATTTGACGCCGAGATAGGCGCGGCGCCTAGAGCGCGTCGCGCTGAAAAGGATCAGGCGACGCGCTTGGTCTGGAAAGTGACCCTATTGAGCCGCGGCGAACTCTGCCGGGTCGAAGTCGTACTGCGTCGAGCAGAACTCGCAGGCGACATGGATGCCGCCCTCCTCGGTGCTGTCCTTGATCTCCTGGGCGGAGAAGCCGGCGAGGATGCCGCGGATCTTCTCGCGCGAGCACGAGCACTGGTCGGCAACCGGCACGCCGCCGAAGACGCGCACGCCGTGTTCGTGGAACAGCCGGTAGAGAAGGCGTTCGGCACCGACAGTCGGATCGATCAGCTCGGTCGGCTCGATGGTGCCGAGCAGCGCGAGCAATTCCTGCCAGGAATTGTCGGCCGGCTCATGGACCGCTTCGCGCGGATCGCCGTCGCCGCCGGAAATGTCCGGCACGCGCATGCGTTCCGGCGCCTTCGGCAGGAACTGCGCCAGAAGACCGCCGGCGCGCCATTGCTCGCGGGCGCCACCGGGACCGGGCGTCACCAGCTTGGCCACCGATAGCCTGATGTCGGTCGGGATCTGCTCCGACTGGCGGAAATAGGTGCGCGCGGCCTCCTCCAGTGAGGAGCCGTCGAGCTGGACGATGCCCTGATAGCGCTGCGTGTGAACGCCCTGATCGATGGTCAGCGCCAGCACGCCGTTGCCGAGCAGCGTCTGCTGCGAGACCTCGCCGGCGGCGGCCAGCGCCTGCAGCCGGTCGGCATCGAAGCGCGCATAGCCGCGCAGCGCATGCGGGGTGGAGAAATCCGCCACCAGCATGTCGACCGGCCCGTCGGTGCGGGTCTGCAGGATGAACTTGCCCTCGAACTTGAGCGAGGTGCCGAGCAAAACCGTCAGCACGCAGGCTTCCGCCAGCAGGCGCGCGACCGGCTCGGGATAGTCGTGGCGGGCAAGAATGGCGTCGAGCATCGGCCCGAGCTGCACGGTGCGGCCGCGCACGTCGAGCGGCGCGACCTCGAAGGGCACGACGTGATCGTCGCCGGCGTAGCCGAATTCGCCGAGTTGCGGGTGATGTTCAGTCACTTGACGGGTTTCCAACATGACAAAGCTCCGGGGCGCGGCCATGCCACCCTTTGGGGTGCATGCGTCCAAACGCGCTCGATTTGCGTGATGCGCCGCAGATAGGCATCACACCTCCGGAGATCAAGCTCCCAGACACCAGGCCAAAACCGCCTTCTGGGCGTGCAGGCGGTTCTCGGCCTCGTCGAACACCACCGAATGCGGCCCGTCGATGACCTCGTCGGTCACCTCCTCGCCGCGATGCGCCGGCAGGCAGTGCATGAACAGCGCGTCCGGCTTTGCCTTCGCCATCAGCGCCGCATTGACCTGATAGGGCAGGAAGACGTTGTGGCCGCGCGCGCGATGTTCCTGGCCCATCGACACCCAGCAGTCGGTGACGACGCAATCGGCCTGATGGACGGCCTCCTCGGCCGAGCGGGTGAAGTTGAGCTTGCCGCCATTGGCCTTCGACCAGCCGATGTGCTTCTCGTCCGGCTCGCTGCCTTCCGGCACCGCGACGTTGAGGTTGAAGCGGAAACGCGCCGAGGCCTCGAGCAGCGAATGCAGCACATTGTTGCCGTCGCCGGTCCAGGCGAAGGTCTTGCCGGCCACCGGACCGCGATGCTCCTCGAAGGTCATGATGTCGGCCATCAACTGGCACGGATGGGTGTCGTCGGTCAGCCCGTTGATGACCGGAACGGTGGCGTTCTCGGTCAGCTCCAGCAGCCGCTCATGCGAGGTGGTGCGGATCATGATGGCGTCGACATAGCGCGACAGCACCTTGGCGGTGTCGGCGATGGTCTCGGAGCGGCCGAGCTGCATCTCGGTGCCGGTCAGCATGATGGTCTCGCCGCCGAGCTGGCGCATGCCGACGTCGAAGGACACGCGCGTGCGGGTCGAGGGCTTGTCGAAGATCATCGCCAGCACCTTGCCCTCGAGCGGCTTGGTGCGCTCGCCGGCCTTGAGCCTGGCCTTTCGCACCACCGCGTCGTCCAGCATGACGCGCAGATCGCCTTCGGAAACGGCGGACAGGTCGGTAAAATGGCGAACGGACATCGGCAATGGTTCCGGAACTACTTCGCGGCGGCCGAGGCGATGGCATCCGCCAGGCCCTGGGCGCCGGCGCGGATGCGGTCGAGCGCTTCGCCGATCTCGGCATCGGTGACGGTGAGGGGCGGCAGCAGGCGAATGACGTTGTCGCCGGCCGGAACCGCGAGCAGATGCTGGTCTCGCAGCGCCATGTTGACCTTGGTGTTGGGCATCACGCATTTGAGGCCGAGCATCAGGCCGGTTCCCCTGATGCCTTCGAGGACCTCGGGGAACTCGTCGGCGACGCCGGCCAATCCCTGCTTCAGGAGCAGTGCCTTGCGCTGGACATCCTCGAGGAAGCCTTCCTCCAGCACCACGTCGAGCACCGCGTTGCCGACCGCCATCGCCAGCGGATTGCCGCCGAAGGTGGTGCCGTGCACGCCGGCGGTCATGCCGACCGCAGCCTCGTCGGTGGCGAGGCACGCGCCCAACGGGAAGCCGGCGCCGATGCCCTTGGCGATCGCCATCAGATCCGGGGTGACGCCGGACCATTCATGCGCAAACAGCTTGCCGGTGCGGCCGATGCCGCACTGGACCTCGTCGAAGATCAGAAGCAGGCCATGCTGGTCGCAAAGCTGCCGCAGCCGCTTCAGCGACTGCGTCGGCACCGGGCGGATACCGCCCTCGCCCTGCACCGGCTCGATCAGGATGGCGGCCGTCTCCGGCGTGATCGCCTTCTCGGCCGCGTCGATGTCGTCGAAGCCGACCTGGTCGAAGCCTTCGACCTTGGGGCCGAAGCCTTCCAGATATTTATACTGGCCGCCGGCGGCGATCGTCGCCAGCGTGCGGCCGTGGAAGGCGCCTTCGAAGGTGACGATGCGGAAACGCTCGGGATGGCCCTTGACGAAATGGTAGCGCCGCGCCGTCTTGATGGCACATTCCAGCGCCTCGGCGCCCGAATTGGTGAAGAACACTTTGTCTGCAAAGGTCGCCTCGACGAGCCGCTCGCCGAGCCGGCGCTGCTCCGGAATCTCGTAGAGGTTGGAGACATGCCAGAGCTTCGCCGCCTGCTCGGTCAGCGCGGCAACCAGATGCGGATGGCTGTGGCCAAGTGAATTGACGGCGATGCCGCCGGCGAAATCGAGATATCGCTCACCCTTGTCGGTGACCAGCCAAGTCCCCTCCCCGCGGTCGAAGGCCAGGGGTGCGCGAGCAAAGGTCTCGTAAAGCGCCGAACCGCTCATTATATGCGTCTCCGGAACCGGAAAATCAAAAAAGCCGCCAAAGCGGCGGCCTTTGCGGCTTATCGTGTTTTTCGGCCATGAAGTCAACGAAAACGTCGCGCATAGGCGCGCGGCACGCCCCCGACGGGATGCCGGTTCATAAGCAGCCGGCAAGTTGGGGAAAACCGGAAAAACCGATTCGTGTTGCCCTGGGGACTCTTGTCACCGAGTCAGCGCATGAGGTATTTGTAGTCGAGAAATAACTAGATTTCGTGCGGCGGACCTAATCACCCGATATATGTGGTGTTGTCTGCCCGGCGGGAGCCGGGACGGGAAGGGATTCCGATCGCCGCACGCCTCAGCAGGAGCGCGGTCTCATGAACTGGACTGACGAGCGGGTAGAACTTCTCAGGAAACTGTGGTCGGAAGGGCTGAGCGCCAGCCAGATTGCCGCACAGCTTGGGGGCGTCAGCCGCAACGCGGTCATCGGCAAGGTGCATCGCCTGAAGCTGTCGGGCCGCGGCCGCGCCACGGCAAGCCCGGCGCGCCAGAAGAAGACCGTGCAGGGATCGTCCATCCAGAAATCGGTATCGCGGGCGGCGACCGCCACGCGCCACGTCACCACCTCGATCGGCGCGACCGCGCTGCAGGCGCAGTTCGACGCCGAGCCGGTGGCGCGGCACTATATCCGACCGGTGGAAAACGTGGTCGTGCCGATCTCGCGGCACCTGCAGCTGGTCGAGCTGACCGAGCGCACCTGCAAATGGCCGAATGGCGACCCGCTGTCGGAAGACTTCAACTTCTGCGGCAACGACGCCGCCGAGACCGGCCCGTACTGCAAATACCACTCCCGCGTCGCGTTCCAGCCGGCGGCGGAGCGGCGCAGAAGCCGCTGAGCGAATAGCGAATAGCGAATAGCGAATAGGAACCGCTTGGCTTCCGTGACAGGGAGCAAGCCGTTTTCGGTGTTCTCTATTCGCTACTTCCTGTTCGCTGTTCGCTCTGCCTTCACAGCCATCCATTCTTCCTGAACCGCCAGTACAGGAACGAGCAGATCAGCGCGATCGCAACTAGCACGGTCGGGTAGCCATACTCCATATGCAGTTCCGGCATGTCGTTGAAATTCATGCCGTAGATGCCGGCGAAGGCCGTCGGCACCGCCAGGATGGCGGCCCAAGAGGCGAGTTTTTTCGAGATCGCCGTTTCCTGGCTCTGGCCGACCAGAAGACTGGCTTCGAACGCGAAGGCCAGCACCTCGCGCAGGCTGTCGATCTTTTCCTGGACCGTGCGGATATGGTCGGTCACGTCGCGGAATAGCGGGTGCATCGAAGCATTGATCTGCGGCAGGTCGGCGCTGGTCAGCCGGCGGCAGACCTCGACCAGCGGCAGAGCCGCGTTGCGCAGCCGCAGGAGGTCGCGGCGCAGCATATAGAGCCGCTCGATGTCGGAGCCGGTCATCGGCCTCAGCAGGACCTTGTCCTCGATCGCCTCGACCTCGTCCTCGATCTGCTCCAGCACCGGCATGTAATTGTCGACGATGAAGTCGAGAATGGCATAGAGGACGAAGTCCTCGCCTTTGGCGAGCGAATGCGGGCAGGTTTCCCAATGCTGACGGACCGCGGCATAGGATGTCGAGGGTCCATGCCTGACGCTGACGATGTAGCCGGCGCCGACGAACAGATGCGTCTCGCCGAAGGTGACGCGGCCGTCGATAAGCTGGGCGGTGCGCGCGACGATGAACAGGGCATCGCCATATTGCTCGATCTTCGGCCGCTGATGCGGATGCTCGGCATCCTCGATGGCCAGATCATGCAGATGGAACTGCGCCTGGACGCGCAGCAGAAGATTGCGGTCCGGCTCCAGCAGAGAAAAGGCTGCAAGACGTCGAGCCAGATCCTCCATCCCGGCGTGGTCGTTACCAACCGAAAACGCTTCACCGGACGGCAAAACATGCACATCCAGCCGATCCTTCGAAACGTCGATGCCAACAACGATTTCCATCCTATCCCATCCTTGCCTAATCGGGCTTCGCTTGCGGCCCAGGCGACTGTTCGGGGTCGATGGAACGGCGGACGAAGACCCTCGCTCTCCCACGGGCTTCAAGGCCCAAAGATGCTCCGGTCTCTCGTCCGCCACCGCACCTGCTGCAATAGCAGAGTCGGCAAGGGACAAGTTACAAGGATGCCGGCAGGCAGGTGAGGGGCAGCACCAACTTTCGAGAATTGGCAGCCTGCACCAAAAGTTGGAAACTCCGGAGCTGTTGCCCTGGCTCTGTCCGGGACTCCCAGTCACCGCGGCGCGCGCTTGGCGAGGATTCGCTGCAGGGTGCGGCGGTGCATGTTCAGCCGGCGCGCGGTTTCCGAGACGTTGCGGTCGCACATTTCGTAGACGCGCTGGATGTGCTCCCAGCGCACGCGGTCGGCCGACATCGGATTTTCCGGCGGCGCGGCGCGTTCGCCGGAGGTGCGGGTGAGCGCGGCGAAGACGTCGTCGGCGTCGGCCGGCTTGGAAAGATAGTCGATGGCGCCAAGCTTCACGGCGGTCACCGCGGTGGCGATGTTGCCGTAGCCGGTGAGGATGACGGCGCGGGCGTCGTCGCGCTTTTCGCGGATGGCGGCGATGACGTCGAGGCCGTTGCCGTCGCCGAGCCGCATGTCGACCACGGCGTAGGCCGGCGGATGGGCGCGCGCCTTGGCCACCGCCTCCTCGACGCTGTCGGCGGTATCGACCGCGAAGCCCCTGGTTTCCATGGCGCGGGCAAGCCGGGTCAGGAACGGCTTGTCGTCGTCGACGATCAGCAGCGAGGTGTCCTCGCCCTCAACCATTGCGCCAGTCGTTTCGTCTCCACTCATGGTGTCCAGAATTCCTGCTGACTTAAGCTTACGCAGATACAGTTCCGCGCCACTATTGTCCAATTTTTCGCGCCTGCAACGGGCACCGATGAGGCCACGATGCAGGTTAAAGCCGGGTTTCAGGCGGTATCGAACATGCTGGAGGACGATTCGGGGTTGAGAAAGACGCCGCGCGGCCAGGATATCTGCACCACCGCGCCCTCGCCCAGCCCGCTCGAATTGCGGAAATCAAGCGTGGCGCCGGAGCGCTCCAGCAAGGTCTTGGCGATGAACAGGCCAAGGCCGAGGCCGCCGCCGGCCTCGGTGCCCTGGCGCGTCGACATATAGGGCTCGCCGATGCGGTCGATGATCTCCGGCGGGAAGCCCGGCCCATCGTCGGTTATCGAGAAGACGACGTCGGCGTCGTCCCAGCTCCAGCTGACGGTGACGGTCTTGCGGGCGAAATCGACGGCGTTCTCGACAAGGTTGCCCAGGCCGTAGATGACGCCGGGGTTGCGCCGCCCGACCGGCTCGGGGCCGATGCGCTCGCCCGGCCGCAGCTTGATCGAGATGCCGAAATCGCGATGCGGCGCAGTCACCTCTTCGACCAGCGAGGTCAGCGGCAAGCGCGACAGATGCGCTTCGCCTTCGGACGAAAGGCTGGTTAGCCGCTTCAGGATCTCGCGACAGCGCTCGCTCTGCGAGCGCAGCAGTTTCACGTCCTCGCCGAATTTCTGATCATTGCCGAGCGCCTTCTCCATCTCCTTGGCGACCAGCGTGATGGTAGCGAGCGGCGTGCCGAGCTCGTGCGCAGCGGCGGCGGCGAGCCCGTCCAGCGCCGACAGATGCTGCTCGCGCTGCAGCACCAGCTCGGTGGCGGCGAGCGCGTTGGCGAGCAGGCGCGCCTCCTCGGCGACACGGAAGGCGTAGATGGCGGTGAAGGCGATCGAGGAAAACACCGCCATCCACATGCCGGCGACGTAGATGAAGGGCATTTCCAGCGGCGCGCCGTCATACCAGGGCAGCGGCTGGTGGAAGAAGACCAGCAGCGTGGCCGTCACCATGACCAGCGCGCCCAGCACCGCGGTGAGGCGCAGCGGCAGCGACGCCGCCGAGATGACGACGGGCACGGACAGCAGCACCGAGAACGGATTGGTGAGACCGCCGGTCATGTAGAGCAGGCCGGCAAGCTGCAGACTGTCGAAGGTCAGGATGACGAAGGCCGAGAGCGGGGTGAGCCGATGCGCCGCCGGATAGCGAAAGGTCAGCCACAGGTTCATCCACGCCGAACAGGCGATCAGCGCGAAGCACATGCTGACCGACAACGGGAATTTCAGCCCGTAGGCGACGACAAGCACCGTCAGGCTCTGGCCGACGATGGCCAGCCAGCGCAGCCGGATCAGCGTGTTGAGGCGCAGCCGCTGGCTTTGCTGGAAGTCTGGTGAGCGCAGGATGTTGATCATCGGCTTACGATTATAGCCGCAGGAGGGTAAGCGCTAGTGGCGCCAATCGGCAACGCGTGTCGTCAACCAGGAGGCCCGTCAAAGCTTCTGCCAAGACTAGGTACCGCGCGGCTTGGCGCGGCTGGTGGCGGCGGCGGCGAGCGGGTTCTCCGGCCAGACATGACGGGGGTAGCGGCCGCGCATGTCGGTGCGCACATCGGCCCAGGAGCCGCGCCAGAAGCCCGGCAGGTCGCGCGTCGTCTGGATCGGCCGGTGCGCCGGCGACAGCAGCTCGAGCGTCAGCGGCACGGTTCCATTGGCGATCGCCGGGTGCTTGTCGAGGCCGAACAGTTCCTGCACGCGCACCGCCAGCACCGGCCATTCGCCGTCATAGCGGATCGGCACGTGGCTGCCCGACGGCGCATCGAAATGGGTCGGCGCCAGCGCGTCGACCTTGCGCTGCAGATCGTGCGGCACCAATGACGTGAGGCCCGCCGACAGGGCGCCGGAATTGATCGCGGCAAAGGACGCCGCGCCCGTCAGAAACGGCAGCAGCCAGTCGTCGAGACGGTCGAGAAGGGCGGCGTCGGACACATCGGGCCAAGGCGCGCCGAGGCCGCGATTGAGCCAGCCGAGGCGCTGGCGCAGCGTCTCCGCCTCCTTGCCCCAGTCGAGCAGCGACAGGCCATGCTCGCGCAGGGCATCGAGGATCGCGCGATCCGCGTCGGCGCCGGACGGCGCCGGCAGCATGCGTTCGGCCAGCGTGATGGCGCCGAGCCGGGCCGTCTCGCGCACGCGCACGGCGCGCCGGTCGCGGTCGAAGCTCGTCTCGCGGCGGGTCTCGATACTATCGGCTAACGCGGCGCGGATGTCGGCCTCGTCGACCGGAGCGGCGGCGGTGACGCGGGCATTCTGCGCCTTGCCCTGCAAATCGGCGACGACCAGCCAGGTCTCGCCGGCCAGCGGATCGGCGGCGTCGAGCATGGCGCCCGAGCCGTTGGCCAGCACGAAGCGGCCGCGCTCGCCGCGCGCTCGCGCCACCCGATCCGGCCAGGCATGGATGAGGAGCGCGCCGGCGGAAGCCGGTTCGTTGCTCCTTCCCCCGCCGGCCTGCCTTGCCAGCCGTTCGGCAAGCTGGCGGGCCGAGACGGAACGCGGCGACTTCTCGGTGCGAAAGCGCATCAGACGGCGTTCGAGATCGGCGCCGTCGCCGCCGAGCCCGCGCTCGGTGAGCAGCACGGCAAGGGTGGCCGCCGCCAGCGCATGGCCAGTTGCGGCGGCTTCGGCGACCATATGGGCAAGCCGCACCGGCAGCGCGAGCTTGCGCATGGCGGCACCGGCGTCGGTGAGACGCCCGGCGTCGTCGATGGCATGCAGCGCGACCAGCAAGGCCCTCGCTTCGTTGAGCGCCGGAACCGGTGGCGGATCGAGGAAGGCCAGGCTCGTGGGATCGGCGACGCCGAAGGCTGCGCAGTCGAGCAGCAGGCCGGAAAGATCGGCCTCGAGGATTTCAGGCGGGGTGAAGGCGGGAAGCGCTGCCGTCTGCTCGGCCCGCCACAGCCGGACGGCGACACCTGGCTGCGTGCGCCCGGCGCGGCCGGCGCGCTGGTCGGCCGAGGCCCGGCTGACGCGCACCGTCTCCAGTCTGGTCAGGCCGCTGGCAGGCTCATAGCGCGGCAGCCGCGACAGGCCGGAATCGATAATGACGCGCACGCCGTCGATGGTGATCGAGGTCTCGGCGATCGACGTCGCCAGCACCACCTTGCGGCGGCCCGGCGGCGACGGCCTGATCGCGGCGTCCTGCGTCTTGTTGTCGAGCTGGCCATAGAGCGGCACGATGTCGGTGTCGGCAGCGACGCGGTCCCGCAGCCGCTCCGCGGTGCGCTCGATCTCGCGCTGGCCGGGCAGGAAGGCAAGCAGGCTGCCGCTCTCCTCGGCAAGCGCCGAGCGGATCGCCCTGGCCATGGCATCCTCGATCGCGATGCCCGGCGCCCGCTCGTGATAGCGGATGTCGACCGGGAAGGCGCGGCCCTCGCTCTCGATCACCGGCGCGCCGGACAACAGTCTCGCGACGCGCGCGCCGTCGAGCGTCGCCGACATGACCAGCAATCGCAGATCCGGCCGCAGCGCGCCCTGCACGTCGAGCGCCAGCGCCAGGCCGAAATCGCCGTCCAGCGAACGCTCGTGGAATTCGTCGAAGATGACCGCAGAGACGCCCGGCAGTTCCGGGTCGTCGAGGATCATGCGCGCGAGAACACCCTCGGTGACGACGAGGATTTTCGTCCGCGCCGAGGTGCGGTTCTCCATCCGCATCGCGTAGCCGACCGTTCCGCCGGGCTCCTCGGCGAGCAGCTCGGCCATGCGGCGGGCGGCGGCGCGGGCGGCGAGCCGGCGCGGCTCGAGCAGGACGATCCTGCCGGCGCCGAGCCACGGCGCGTCGAGCAGCGCCAGCGGCACCAGCGTCGTCTTGCCGGCACCGGGCGGCGCTACCAGCACGGCGCTGCTCTTTGTCGCCAGCGCTTCCCCGAGCGCCGGCAGCACGGCTGAGACCGGAAGCTCCGGCAAAGGGTTTGTCCTCATCGCGCCCGCATATCAGCGCCCATGGCCGGTGCGCAACAACGCGCTGCCGGCGCCTCAAAGCCTGGTGCGCGAAAACGGGTTCCAGCGCACCGTGCCCAGCCGCACCTCCTCACGCACCATTGTGAGCAGGCCGGATGCGCCGACGACGGCGAGACCGGTGAGCGTCAGCACGTCGGGATCACCGCCCGCCGACCCATTTCCCAACGATTTCAAGCCTCGGGCGCTCCATGTTGCAACGCAGCAACGAATTCGCTTGCGTTGTTTAGTAAAACGAGCATTACTAAACAAATTACTAAACATCGCCGGCGCTGGAGCGTGGCCAAGTTTAGGCCCCGGAGGAGAGGGGTTGAGGGCTCTTGAAACCGTCATCCGGACGTGTTTCGCAAATGGGAGGAAGGCATGAAATCGACCATGAAACTGACGTTGGGTCTGGCCTCGGCGATGCTTGCGTCGACCGCCGTCTCGAACGTCGCGCATGCGGAAGACCTGACGCTTTGCTGGGCCGCCTGGGACCCGGCCAACGCACTCGTGGAACTGTCCAAGGACTTCACCAAGGAAACCGGCATCGGCATGAAATTTGAGTTCGTGCCGTGGACCAATTACGCCGACCGCTTCCTCAACGAACTCAACTCGCACGGCAAGCTCTGCGACCTGATCATCGGCGACAGCCAGTGGATCGGCGGCTCGGCCGAGAACGGCCACTACGTCAAGCTGAACGACTTCTTCGACAAGGAGAAGATCAGCATGGACGACTTCGTGCCGGCGACCGTGGTCGGCTATTCGGAATGGCCGAAGAACACGCCGAACTACTGGGCCTTGCCGGCAATGGGCGACGTCGTCGGCTGGACCTACCGCAAGGACTGGTTCTCCAAGCCGGAACTGCAGAAGGAATTCAAGGAGAAATACGGCTGGGATCTCGGTCCGCCGGCGACCTTCGACCAGCTCAAGCAGATCGCCGAGTTCTTCCAGAAGCGTGAGATCGACGGTAAGACCGTCTATGGCGCCTCGATCTACACCGAGCGCGGTTCCGAAGGCATCACCATGGGTGCTATGGATGTGCTCTACAGTTTCGGCTTCCAGTACGAGAACCCGAAGAAGCCCTACGAGATGGAAGGCTTCGTCAACTCCGAGAAATCGGTGAAGGGGCTGGAGTTCTACAAGGCGCTCTATGACTGCTGCACCCCGCCCGGCGCCTCCAACAGCTACATGGGCGAAGGCGTCGATGCCTTCAAATCCGGCCAGGTGGCGATGCACATGAACTTCGCCTTCACCTGGCCCGGCCTGCAGAAGGACGAGAATGTCGGCGGCGACAAGATCGGCTACTTCGCCAATCCCAAGGGCCCGGACGGCGACCAGTTCGCCCAGCTCGGCGGCCAGGGCATCTCCGTGGTCTCCTATTCCGACAAGCAGGAATCGGCGCTGAAATACATCAAGTGGTTCGCCAACAAGGACGTTCAGGCCAAATGGTGGTCGCTGGGCGGCTTTTCCTGCCTGAACGCCGTGGTCAAGGATCCCAAGTTCCCGGCCAGCCAGCCCTATGCGCAGACCTTCCTCGACTCGATGGCCATCGTGAAGGATTTCTGGGCCGAGCCAAGCTACGCGCCGCTGCTGCAGGCCTCGCAGAAGCGTTTCCATGACTATGTCGTGGCCGGCCAGGGCTCAGCCAAGGACGCGCTCGACGGCCTGGTCAAGGACTGGACGCAGGTCTTCCAGGACGACGGCAAGATGTAAGGCTCCTCCCGAGCTTGACCCCAGAGCCGGATGATTTCGGGTCGAATAGACCTGAAATCATCCGCTCCGGACCAAAGAGTGGGTGAGCATGATGTCGTCCGAAAACCGCTTCACACTTTTCGGCATCATGCTCGGGGTCCCGTGCCGCCCTTGGCACGGGACGCAGTTCAGATAAATTCCATCGTCGAGACATCCAAGTGACCGAAGCAGGACTCACCATGCTCAATCGGACTGCGGACAACGTTGCCCGGGCGACCCCGGAGCCGTTGGCACGCAAAGTCCGCGGCATCAGCGACAAGGGCCTCGCCTGGCTGTTCATCTCGCCGACGATCCTGCTCCTGCTCGCCATCAACATCTTCCCGCTGTTCTGGGCGATCTATCTGTCGTTCACCAACTTCCGGGCCAACCGCCCCAATGAGGTGGTGAAGAACCTCGGCCTGGCCAATTACAAGCGCATCCTCACCGACCAGGACATCTGGATCGCGATGCAGACGACGGCGCATTTCGTCTTCTGGACCATCCTTTTGCAGACAGTGATCGGCTTCACGCTGGCCTGGCTGATCGACCGCAAGTTCCGCGGCCATGCCTTCTGGACGACCATCATCCTGGTGCCGATGATGCTGTCGCCGGCCGTGGTCGGAAATTTCTGGCGCTTTCTCTATGAGCCGCAGATCGGCCTGTTCTCCTATGTCATCTCCTTCGTCACCGGCATCCCGCCGACGAATGTGCAGATGCTGTCGAACGTCGACCTTGCGCCGTGGTCGATCATCATCGTCGACACCTGGATGTGGACGCCCTACGTGATGCTGATCTGCCTCGCCGGGCTGCGCTCGATCCCCGAATACATCTACGAGGCGGCCGAGGTCGACCGCGCCTCCAACTGGCGGCAGTTCTGGTCGATCACGCTGCCGATGGCGCTGCCCTTCATCATGCTGGCGGTGCTGTTCCGCGGCATCGAGAACTTCAAGATGTTCGACATGGTCAATCTCCTGACCGGCGGCGGGCCGGGCTCGACCACCGAGGTCGCGTCGATCACACTGAAGCGGCAGGCCTTCGAGAGCTGGCGCACCGGCTATTCCTCGGCCTTCGCCATCATCCTTTTCGTCGCCGTGTTTGGCCTCGCCAACATCTACGTCAAGGCGCTCAACAAGGTGAAGCAGAGATGAGCCTGACATCAGCCCATTCCGTCGTCGCGCCCTCGGCGAATTCGAAGCTGGTCGCCGGCACGATCATCGTCGCCTATGCGCTGATCTCGATCGTGCCGCTGCTGTGGATCTTCGCCACCAGCTTCAAGACGCCGCCGGATTCGATCGCCTATCCGCCGAAGATCGTGTTCCAGCCGAGCATCGAGGGCTATTGCAACCTGTTCACGACGCGCACCCGGCAGACGCCGGAATACATCAACTCGCTCGGACCGGCGACCGGCTTCTGCGACGAGACCGTGCGCAAGCGCAACATGGTGATCGCCGGCCCGTCCAACTTCCTGCCGCGCTTCGTCAATTCGCTGATCATCGCCTTCGGCTCGACCTTCTGCGCGGTGTTCCTCGGCACGCTCTCGGCCTACGGCTTCTCGCGCTTCAAGGTGCCTTTAGCCGACGACCTTCTGTTCTTCATCCTGTCGACGCGCTTCATGCCGCCGATCGCGGTCGCCATCCCGATCTACCTGATGTACCGCGAGCTCGGCCTCTCCGACACCGCGCTCGGCATGATCCTGCTCTACACGGCGGTCAACGTCTCGCTCGCGGTGTGGCTGCTCAAGGGCTTCATCGACGAGATCCCGCGCGAATACGAGGAAGCGGCGATGATCGACGGCTATACCCGCCTGCAGGCCTTCTGGCGCACCGTGCTGCCGCAGGCGACGACCGGCATCGCCGCGACCGCCATCTTCTGCCTGATCTTCGCCTGGAACGAGTACGCGTTCGCGGCGCTGCTGACCTCGGGCTCCGCCCAGACCGCGCCGCCCTTCATCCCGACCATCATCGGCGAAGGCGGCCAGGACTGGCCGGCGGTGGCCGCGGGCACGACGATCTTCCTGGTGCCGATCCTGGTCTTCACCATCCTGCTCCGCAAGCAATTGCTGCGCGGCATCACCTTCGGCGCGGTGCGCAAATGATTGATGTGGGAATAAGTCGACCCCCGCTCCGTCGAGCTTCGCTCGACACCTCTCCCCCGATCGACGGGGGAGAGGAAGGGCGCGAACTTCATTCAGCGAGGCTCCCTTCCTCTCCCTCCGGAGGGGGGAGAGGTGGCGCTGCGAAGCAGCGACGGAGTGGGGGAACCACCTGGCAACCATCTCTCCCCTTGAACGGGGAGAAGGAAGGGGGTGTCGCATGAGCCGCACTGTTGTCTCCAAGCGCTCCTCATGGCCCCGCTGGGCACGGCGCGGCCTGCTGGAGAACATCGCCACGGCGATCATCGCCATCGGCTTCCTGATGCTGTTCCAGCCCTTCGCGCTGTCGCTCTACACCTATTCCTTCGTCACCATGCTTGCAGGCACCTTGATGTTCATCATCGTCTCGAAATTCCCGGAGTAGGACGATGGCCGAAATCCGCGTCCAACATCTTAGGAAAGCCTTCGGCGATTTCGTCGCCGTGCAGGATTCCAACTTCGTCGTCGAGGACGGCGAGTTCTTCGTCATGCTGGGGCCGTCGGGCTGCGGCAAGACCACGACCTTGCGCATGATCGCCGGGCTGGAGTTGCCGACCGGCGGCAAGATCCTGCTCGGCGGCGAGGACGTCACCATGCGCCGGGCGCGGGAGCGCGACATCGCCTTCGTCTTCCAGCTGTTCGCGCTCTACCCGCACATGAATGTGCGCAAGAACATCGGCTTCCCGCTCTTGGCGCAAGGCATGCCGTCGGCCGAGATCCGCCAGCGGGTGGAGGAGACGGCGAAGCTGCTTCGCATCGATCATTTGCTCAACAAATCGGTCTCCGGCCTTGCCGGCGGCGACCGCCAGCGCGTCGCGCTCGGGCGCGCCATCGTGCGGCGGCCGAAATGTTTCCTGATGGACGAGCCGCTCGGCACCCTCGATACCGAGTTCCGCGATCTGATGGTGCATGAACTGCGCGAGCTGCACAGCCGCATCCACGCCACCACTGTCTACGTCACGCACGACCAGATGGAAGCGATGTCGATGGCCGACAAGATCGCCGTCATGAACCACGGCATCATCGAGCAGTTCGGAACCCCGCGCGAGATCTACGACCGCCCGGCGACGATGTACGTCGCCGAGTTCATCGGCTCGCCGCCGATGAATTTCCTCAGGTTCGGCGGCGGACTTGCCAAGGGCGCGAAGGAGATTCTCGTGCAGGGCGCCAAGGTCACCGTGCCGGAGGTGCGCGAGGACATCGCACCCGCCGACATGGCGCTGGGCATCCGTCCCGAGCACATCCGCTTTGACGACGCCTCGAAATTGCGCGGCGCCATCTACGGCACCGAATATCTCGGTACCACGCAGATCGTGGCGGTGGAGACGGCGGACGGCATCATCAAGGCGCGGGTGCCGGCCGAGATCCGGCTCAATTCGGGCGAGCCGGTCGGCCTGTCGCTCAGCAGCGCCAGGCTGTCGCTGTTCGAGAAGGGCTCCGGCCGCGCGGTGAAGACCGCCATGTATGACAAGGCAGCGGAGGCGCGCCATGGCTGACGTGCACATCAAGGGCGTGAGCAAGAGTTTTGGCGAGACCGTCGCCGTCGACAATCTCGACCTGCAGATCAAGGACGGCGAGTTCGTCGTGCTGCTCGGCCCGACCGGCGCCGGCAAGACGACGACGCTCAGGCTGGTCGCCGGGCTGGAGCGGCCGGACAGCGGCACGATCCACATCGCTGGCCGCGACGCCACGGTGCTGTCTCCGGCCGAGCGCGACACGGCCTTCGTCTTCCAGCAATATTCGCTCTATCCGCACCTCTCGGTCTTCGACAACCTCGCCTTCCCGCTGCGCTCGCCGGCCCGCAAGCTCAGCGAGGACGCGGTGCGACGCCGCGTCGAGGAGGTGGCCAGGCTGGTGCGTATCCACCACAAGCTCGACAACCGCTCGACCAGGCTCTCCGGCGGCGAGATGCAGCGCGTCGCCATCGGCCGCGCGCTGGTGCGCAAGCCGTCCATCTATCTGATGGACGAGCCGCTGTCTTCGCTCGACGCCAAGCTGCGCGCGGATCTCAGGCTCGAGCTGAAGCGCATCCAGTGCGAACTCGGCGCCACCATGCTCTATGTCACGCACGACCAGATCGAGGCAATGACCATGGCCGACCGCATCGGCATCCTCTCGGAAGGAGAGTTGGTGCAGATCGGCACGCCGCGTGCCATCTACTCCGAGCCGGCAAACCTTCATGTCGCCGCCCGCCTCGGCCAGCCGGCGATCAACCTTCTGCCTGCAGGGCTGCTGCCGGATGGCGGTGCGCCAACCGGTACCAGGACGATCGGCGCGCGCACCGAACACCTGTCGATCGAGAAGGCCGCCAACGGCCATGCCGACGGGGTCGTCGACTGGGTCGAGCATCTCGGCGACCAAAACCATCTGCATGTGACGGTCGGGCCGAAGAAACTGGTCACGCTGACCGATCCCGACACGCCGCTCGAGAGGGGAGACCTCGTGACGATCCGCTATCGCATGCCGCTTTATTTCGGTTCGGACGGCCAGCGGCTGACGTAGCTGGCTCGATCGCAACATTCGCCAAATATCGATTGACGACCGCAGATACGGACTGGACGAAATCCATGAAGCACTTTTTCAACCGCAAGGACTCGATCGTCACCGAAGCGCTGGACGGCTTTCTCGCCACCGCGGGCTCCGGCACGCTGGCGCGCCTCGACGGCTATCCGGAAATCAAGGTCGTGCTGCGCGCCGACTGGGACAAGACGAAGGTCAGCGTGGTTTCCGGCGGCGGCGCCGGGCATGAGCCGTCGCATGCCGGCTTTGTCGGCGCCGGCATGCTGACAGCGGCAGTCTCGGGCGAGATCTTCGCCTCGCCGAGCGTCGAGGCGGTGCTGGCGGCAATCCGCGCCACGACCGGCCCGGCAGGTTGCCTGCTGATCGTCAAGAACTACACCGGCGACCGGCTCAATTTCGGCCTCGCCGCCGAGAAGGCGCGCGTCGAAGGCTTTGCGGTCGAGATGGTGATCGTCGGCGACGACATCGCGCTGCCCGACATCGCGCAGCCACGCGGCGTCGCCGGCACGCTGTTCGTCCACAAGATAGCCGGGCATCTTTCCGAAACCGGCCGTGACCTGGTGTCGGTAGCGGCGGCAGCGCGGGCGGCGGCAAAGGACATTTTTTCGCTCGGCATCTCGCTCTCCTCCTGCTCGATCCCCGGACAGGCGCATGAAGACCGCTTCGGCACCGAAGACGGCGAGCTCGGCCTCGGCATCCATGGCGAGCCGGGCGTCGAGCGCATCGCCTTGCAGAGCGCCAGCTCACTCGTCGCCATCATGGCCGAGCGCCTCGCCGCGCGGCTCGATCCCGGCAGCCGCTATGCGCTCCTGATCAACAATCTCGGATCGGTGCCGCCGCTCGAAATGTCGCTGATCGCCAATGCGGTGCTCGCCTCGCCGCTGGCGAAGGCGGTGACGCTGACGATTGGTCCCGGCCATCTGATGACCGCGCTCAACATGAACGGCTTCTCGCTGTCGCTGATCAGGCTGGATGCCGAACGCGAGGCGGCGCTGCTGGCGCCGGTCGGTCCGCATGCCTGG
>NZ_RZOS01000499.1:0-3769 GCF_004022605.1 Mesorhizobium sp. M4B.F.Ca.ET.089.01.1.1 | reverse complement strand
GTCGGCTATCTCTCGGCGCTCGCCGACATGCGCGACGGCGCCGCCATGCGCCGGGTCGATCTGCGCATCCGCCTGCCGCGCGATGGCTCGGCAGCCGCCGACAATTTCCAGCCGTTTCGCCTTCAGCTGATACGGGGCGAGCAGCAGGACGCGTTCACGCTGCTGCTCAGCGAGAACGACGATGTCGCGGCGCTGCGCGAAGAGCTCGCCGCCGCCAACGAGACCGCAGCCGAGGCCGAGGTGGCGAAGGGGCGCTTCCTTGCCGTGGTCAGCCACGAGCTTCGCACGCCGCTCAACGCCATCATCGGCTTCTCCGACATGCTGCTGCATGAGATGTTCGGTCCCTTCAAGGATCCGCGCCAGAAGGAATATGTCAGCCTGGTCAGGGACTCAGGCCAGCATCTTCTGGGCGTCGTCAGCTCGATCCTCGACGTCTCCCGCATCGAGGCCGGCGCCTATTCGACCGAGCCGGAGCCGTTCCGCTTCGTCGAGGCGGTCGATATGTGCCGGTCGATGATGCGGCTGCAGGCCGAGACCAAGAACATCGGCCTTGCCGCGCAGATCGCGCCGGATGCGGGCGAGATCAATGCCGACCGCCGCGCCGTGCAGCAGATCCTGATCAACCTCGTTTCCAACGCCATCAAGTTCACGCCGGATGGCGGCAATGTCGTGGTCGGTGCCAAGCGCGTCGGCTCGCGGCTGCATTTCTGGGTCAGCGATACCGGCATCGGCATCGCCGAGGAGGATTTCGCCAATCTCGGCAAGCCGTTCATGCAGATCCAGAACGATTACACGCGCCGCTTCGAAGGAACCGGGCTCGGCCTGTCGCTGGTCAAGGGCCTGGTCGCGCTGCACGACGGTACCATGTCGATCGAAAGCATGCCGGGCGAGGGCACCACGGTGACGATCAGCCTGCCGGTGAACGGGCCGAAGGGCCATTCGCGGGACAAGGATAGCGGCGTGCTGGCGATACCAGCGGTGAAGACCAAGGGGCATGCGAAAGGGGACAGGAATGGCTCGCTCCGCAAGACAGCCTAGGGCGGTCAAGCGCCAAAGCAGCGCCTTCGAGGAGGGCGCGCTCGCGCTCGGCGGCATGATCTCGCGCAATCCGGTGCTGGTCGGCGGCTCGACCGCTTTCCTGGTGACGCTGTTCTACGTGTCGGCCAACGCGCTCTGGTACCAGCCGTTCCCGCACGCCGGCGCCTTCTTCGCCACCCGAAGCATCGAGGACTTTCCGCGCGCGGCGGACGAGCCCGAGACGACCATCAACATCGTACGGCCGCCGGTCAAGACCGACCCGACCGTCGAGCAGGTCCAGGGCATATTGAAGGATCTCGATTTCTATTCCGGCACCGTCGACGGCATCTCCGGCCCCAACACGCGCAAGGCCATCCAGGCCTATCAGCAGAAGGTCGGGCTGCCGGCGACCGGCGAAATCGACGCCGTGCTGCTCGACCAGCTCGGCGCCAGGCAGACGACGGCGGCCATCCCGCATCCGGTGCCGAGGCCGGTGGACAGCGTCGCCGCTCCCGCCGTCGCGCCGGCGCCCATCCCGGTCTCCGCGCCGGCCGATGCCGCCGCGCCGGCGCCCGATGCCCGCATCGTCAAGATCCAGGCCGGGCTGAAGGCCTTCGGCAATGACGACATGCAGCTCGACGGCGTCGTCGGCGCGCGAACCAAGGCGGCGATCAAGGAATTCCAGTCGCTGTTCGGCCTGCCGCAGACCGGCGAGCCCGACGAGATCGTCTACGTCAAGATGCGCGAGATCGGCCTGACCAACTGAGAAGCAAAGCCTAACTGAGCCATCGCTCAGGGTCTCGCATCCCGTGGACAACTGCGACGGCCAACACGCCATAAGCTGTCGGCTCGTAAATCACGACATAGCGCCCCTCCACCAGAATTCGGGCCGTGGCGCTTAGCTCTGGCCGCGCTGCGTCCATATCAGGGTGCTCGCAAGCCAATTCCAGCCTGTCAAAAATGCGCGAAATCAGCTTGTCGGCCGCTGGTTCGTTGTCGGCGATATGATGCCAGATGTCTCGTAGATCCTGTATGGCTCGAGGAGTAAGCCGAAACTCAGCCACGGGCGGCGCGTTCTGCTTTCAGAGCGCGCAAGAACGCAGCACGGTCCACCTCTTGGCCATCGCCGCTAGCCATGCCTTCATAGTAAGCTCGTTTGAGACGTTCCAGCTCAAGGGCACGCAGTTCCTCGCGCTGCTCCCATAGGCGAAGCGCTTCCCTCACGATCTCACTGTTCGAGGCATAGCCCCCGCTATCGACAGCGCCTTGCAGGCGAGCGGCCTGCTTCGGGGTGAGCGAAACCGTCAGTGTGCGCATGGGCTGAGCTTTCATGCCCGGCAATGTAGTGTTTTTCATAAATCCTAACAAACTTTGTTAGTCGCAGCCCTCTTTTTTGACCGAGGCGCCCAAAGAATGCCTGCGCTCGCGGACAGGCAGGAATCCGGATATGAGAGCCAGCATGTCGTCCGGAACCTTGCCATGCGCGTGACCACTGACCTGTGGGTGTCGGCCCTGTTGCGCCGGGTGTTCGCCGCTGGCGGTTTTGCCGCCGTGGTCAAGCGCGGCGCGGCCGAGGCGGGCGCGATCTTCGTGCTGTCGCGCGGCCGGCTGGGCGAGGTCGCCCTGTTCGGGCCGGCGCCGCAGACCAGCTACGATTCGGCCAAGCCCGACGAGCGCTTCTTCAGCCTGCTCGGCTCCGGCGACGATGCCGCGCCGTTCGACGCCAGGCTGGAGCGCGAGAAGAAGTTCGATCCCGATATATGGGTGGTCGAGATCGAGGCCGGCGCCGTTCCGGTCGAGGAGCTTTTGTCCGTCAGGACGGACTCATGACGCCTTGAGGCTGGCGGCCGCGTCGCCGCTGTTCGAGGCCCGGCGCTCCTCGTCATTCGCCCTGTCGGCTGCGTTGCCGCGGATCCCCCGCGACAGGGTCTCGGCCTTCCAGTTGCGCACCTTGTCGAGTGCCGCCTCGCGGTGCAGCAGGCGGTAGCGGTCGAGGAACAGGCGGATCGCCTGCGGATGCGGAAACTCGCGGGGGTAGACGGCGACGGCGATCAGGAAGGCGCGATCCTCGCTGAGGTCGAGCGAGCGCAAGGCGGCGAGCAGCGCGGCATAGCTGGCCTGTTCGGTCAGCGAGCGCGCCGTCTGGAAATCGATGTCGAGTGCGTCCGCCAGCGCGGTCTGGAAGAACGCCGCATTGCCGGTCAGCGCCGTCTCGCGCAGCTTCACATAGCTCGCCTGGCCGACGAACGGATTGACACTCTCGCTTCCGGTTTCAGGACGCATCATCGCGCGCAGCCGGCGCCTGGCATTTTCGGCAGCCATGCCTGGCGGTTGCCGCGCATCCTCGTCGGTGGCGATGGCGAGCGATTCCGCGGCCGGTGTCGCTTCGGCTTTGGCCGACGCCGCTTCGGCTTTCGCGGACATTGGCTGCGCGATCGGCTGCGGCGGCCGCACCCTGACCAGCGTCGGCTTCTCGAGCGCCCTGATCAGATCAGCGATGGTCGGGTTCAGTTCCTTGCGGCGCGCAATGGCGCGCGCATGCGGCAGGCCGTGGCGGCCGATCAGCGCGATGAGGTCGATGTCGCTCAGCGCCCGCGAGCGGGTCAGCAAGGGAGCGGCGATGTCGACCGGCTCCTCAGCCAGCCGCCGGACCAAGGCGCCTGGCGCGTATTCGCATTCCGAAAGCGCGGCGGCGACGTAGCGGCGCGATTCGACCGACACTTCTTCGAACAGCGGCAGCGTCAGGTCCTCG
>NZ_RZOS01000498.1:0-3779 GCF_004022605.1 Mesorhizobium sp. M4B.F.Ca.ET.089.01.1.1 | reverse complement strand
GTTCGGCGCTGTCGGCGAGGCCGAGATAGTTGTTGGCGCAGAAATTCAGCACCTTGTCGCCGCCAACCTCGATCTCAGCCGACTGCGTCGAGGCGATCACCCGCTCGGATTTGTAGAGGCCGGCCGATTTCAGCCCGGCAAGTTCGTTGTCGATGTGGGAAAGGAATGCTGTGCTCATGATCCAGCCCTGTTCGGTTCGAGCCGGACTGTCGCCCCGCGCGGCCGAAAAATCCACCGCAAAAGCGACGGCTTCGGTGGCGCGGCGAAAGCCGCATGGCTCTCAATTTCAGCGGTGCGAGCGACGATGCGTTCAAATGCATCGACGCGGTGAAAGAACATGATAACCATCTCCGCAGCTTTCCCTCTCTGCCCGCGCAACCGGCCGGGCCGCTTGCCTGCCTGTTAACCCTTTCAAGTCAATGGTGTTCGCAGAACGAAACCAAGGCGGGATTCCGTCGGCGGGAGGGGTCGCCCTGAAATGTCGCAGCAGCCGGTGCAGAGCGTTTCGCGCAAGCTGATCTTGCTGATCAAGAGCGGCTACTGGCTGGCGCTGCTGATCATCGCCGCCATGGTGATGGGCTCGTTCGTGCTCTTGCAGCAGATGATGGCGGCGCAGCAGAACAACGACACGCTGATCAACATCGTCAGCATGCAGAAGGCGCTGTCGCAGCGCATCGTCTTCCTGGCCGGCGCGACCGGCGCCGCCTCGCGCGACAAGCAGCCGGCCCTCGTTGCCGCGCTCAAGCAGGCGACCGTCGAATTCGAAACCAATTACGACCTGCTCCTGGACAAGACGGGAGCCGATCCGATGTCGCCGGCGCGCTTCGATCCGAAGTCGATCGAGAACGTGCTGTTCGCCAAGCCGTTCCATCTCGACTACTTCTCGGTCGGCCTGATCGCCAATGGCAAACGCCTTATCTCTTCATTCGAGACCAAGCTGACGACGGGCGTCGACGGCTACAAGGGCGGCGCCGACCGGGTCGATCTCGACGCTTCCGTGGCCAATGCGACGCTGTCGGGCTATGCCGCGCTCGGCCAGCGCATCAGTGCCTTCGCCGACGAGCGCTCGGGAAAGCTGCTCGATCTCCACCGCACCCTGTTCTTCGCCACCATCGGCGTCATCGTGCTGGTGGCGCTGTTCATCTTCAGGCCGATGTCGAAGGCCATCCTGCGCAAGACGCATGAGCTGGTCGACGCGCGCAACTCGATGGCCTTCATCGCCGTGCATGACGGGCTGACCGGACTGCACAACCGCACCTTCCTGACCGATCATTTCGACACACTGATCAAGGGCGCGCATCGCCGGCGCGAGCGGCTGGCGGTGATCCAGCTCGACCTCGACCGGTTCAAGCAGATCAACGACACGCTAGGCCACGCGGCCGGCGACTACGTGCTGGTCGTAACCGCGCAGCGCATGCGCGACTCCTGCCGCGCCTCGGATCTGTGCGCCCGGCTCGGCGGCGACGAATTCGTGATGATCCTCAACGGCGCCGGCGGCACCGAGGACATCAACATGCTGGCCAGGCGCATCCTGGAGCAGATCAACGAGCCGATCACCTTCCAGGGCACGACTATCCTGCCTGGCGCCAGCGCCGGCATCGCGGTCTATCCGGTCGACGCCGACAATGCGGAGGACCTGCTTGTCCACGCCGACCTTGCGCTCTACTCGGCCAAGAAGCTCGGCGGCGGCAATTTCTCGTTCTTCTCCGAGGAGCTGCGGCGCGAGCTCGACTACCGCAAGCAGCTCGAGCACGATATCCGCGCGGCCATCGCCGACAAGACGTTCGAGGTCTATTTCCAGCCGCAGGTGTCGCTGACCAGCGGCAAGATCAGCGGCATCGAGGCGCTGGTGCGCTGGAAGCACGCCTCGCGCGGCATGATCTCGCCGGGCGAGTTCATCCCGGTCGCCGAGAAATGCGGCTTCATGCCGGAGATCGGCCGCATCGTCATCACCAAGGCGATCAACGAGGCGGCGGAGTGGGACCAGGCCGGCATCGATTTCGGGCGGCTCGCCGTCAATGTCTCCGGCACCGAGCTGCGCGAGCCGGACTTCGACAGGTTCCTGTTCGGAACGCTGGAGAAGGCCGGGCTGGCGCCGCAGAAACTGTCGCTGGAAATCGTCGAGTCCGTCATCCTCGACGACGAGAAGACCGGCATCGCGGCCAAGCTGAGGCACATCCGCGCCGCCGGCGTGCATCTCGAACTCGACGATTTCGGCACCGGCTATGCCTCGCTCAGCCATGTCAACCCGAACGAGATCGACCGGCTGAAGATCGACCGCCGCTTCGTCCAGAACATCAACGAGAACGGCGACAACTCCAAGATCGTGCGCGCCATCACCGAGCTTGCGCGCGGGCTGGGCATCTCGATCGTGGCGGAAGGTGCGGAGACCGAAGCCGAGCTCGATTCGCTGATGGCGATCGGTTGCGACCAGGTGCAGGGCTATTCGATCGCCTTCCCGATGCCGCAGGACAAGGCGCGCGACTGGCTGCTGGCGCGCAGCCCGAAGAAGGCGAAGCTCAAGGTGCTGCAGGGCAGCCTGGCTTAGCTCGATCGTCGACAAACTTGACAAGGCCGGTCCGGCCATGGCGGCCTGCGGTGATCGACGACGGATCTCGCGGATGCCGCTTCGTCTCGTCCTGTCGTTCCTGCTGCTCATCCCGGGGCCGGCACTGGCAGCGGACCGCACCATCTATCTCACCTTCGACGACGGCCGGTGAACGGCACCAGCAACATCCTCGACGTACTTCAGGCCGAGCAGGTTCCGGCGACGCTGTTCATGGTCGGCATTTACGTTGCCGGCAGAGGCGGCAAAGCCTTTAGCGGATTGAGCATCGGCACCCCGAGTGGGGCGAAATGACGCTCGTTGTCGGTCAATATCGTCAAGGCATGAACTTCCGCCGTCGCGGCGATCGCAATGTCCTCGAACCCTGGCTGATGGGCCCTGGCCCGATCCAAGATAGATCCAGCCGCATGCGCGGCACGCAGATCGAAGGGGAGTATTCTTTCGTTGTAGAGATATTCGACCGCCTGCCACCACTGGCGAAGCAGAGCCGTCTTTTTCTTAGCGCCTTCGCGCTCGGCCTTCGCTATTCCCGAGGTAATTTCGGATGCCGTAACCACAGACAGGAACAGGTAGTCGCTGGCCCGATCAAGCCAATCCGCCAAGGCCGCTTGCTCGACCGTTTTGGAAGGCGCCAGCGCCGAAATGATGTTGGTGTCCAGCAGGAACATCAAACGCAAAGCCCGCGTTAGAGGTCAACCGTGCGAGCTGGTTTTCGGGAGCGAGGCGGAATGTCAGCTTCTGCGCCGGGAAAAGCCGCCAGCAATCGCCCAAAGCTGGGCACCCGCGACAGCCGTTCATAGTCCTTGAATGACAGAATGACAGCCTGTTTGCGACCATGCCGCGTGATGACGGCAGGCTTTCCGGCGACCGCCTGATCGACCACCGCCGAGAGCGTCGCCTTGGCATCCTTCAATTGAATCTCTCGCATGGCCGAACTCCGCTTATGACTACTGTAGTCATATAGCACTTCTGACCGGCGGAAACAATCCGACTGGTCAGCCGCCGACATTCGCCCGCAGCGCCGCCAATACCTCCGCGAACTCTGCCAGCCGCTCGTCCGGCAATCCCGCCCGCAGCCGCTTGTCGAAGGCGACAGCGGCCAATCGCAATTTCTCGAACATCGCTTCGCCGGCCTCGGTCAATGCCACCTGATGGACCCGGCGGTTTTGCGGATCGCGTCGCCGCGTCAGCAACCCCTGCGCCTCCATGGCGT
>NZ_RZOS01000497.1:0-3791 GCF_004022605.1 Mesorhizobium sp. M4B.F.Ca.ET.089.01.1.1 | reverse complement strand
GTTCAGAGCTTGTCAGAGCAAACCGCTGCGGCGCATGGCGTCCGCAAACACTGAATGGAATCATTTTGCTGCGTGACAACCCAAAGAGATTGAGGGTTCGATCACCCAACCGGAGCCAACCGGGTCCTTTCTTAGCTTTTTCTTGAAATTTTACGGTCGAGGCCCAATAAGACAAATACCAGCTGTCTTGATGGGAACGCAGTCCCATGGCACTAAAGATATGCGTATAGAACGCATCGGGTTCAAAAATCAGATGACAATGTGGACCGGTCTGAATGACAGGTCGGCTGCGAAGCTGTTTACCGAGTTCTTCAATCTGCTGATGCCCATAGCCCAGACGTAAGGCGCAATGTGCAAGTAAGAGTTCCATCTGCTCCAGGGCGTGTATCCGTACAGGATCGGCAGCGGCTGGTTTGGCGTCATAGACGGTGTGCGCATACGCGCACGTTGGTAGTGTCGAGTGCCGCGAAATATATGGCATAAGCCACACCAACGCTTCGGCCACGGTTGTTGGAGACAACAATTTCACTCCCTTACATCCTGTGGGTTTAGACTACTGTTTGCAGGGTGGACAGACGAGAGTGCCCGGCTATCCAAACCGCCCATTGCTGCGTCACTCACATTCCGGACGCCGCCAAGCGTCGGAACGGTGGTGGCTCAAAGGGCAGCCCCGGCATCGAAGCAGGAGTTTTTACATAGACATATTCATTTGGAATGCAGGGCGGGGCCATCACCGAAATTAGACGTCGCAGATTATCCGCGTTGTTGCTGGCAGCAATCGTGTAGAAATTGCCGCAATTCCATGTCACGCATCCATAATTGAAGTGCGCGGCCAGCGCTGCTGATACCTTCGATAGTGTCGTCTCGTTGAGGTTCATGTGCTTCAGGATAGAGTCCTTCTTCTTTGTGATTTCATCTTGAGTGAAGAAACGGGCCTTATAGCCATAATCTTTCTGCATCTCACGACGCAGGTATTCTGCATTGTCTTCTTGCCTGAGTTTTTCGAAGAGGAGAAATATCCCGCCGTCCTTCAAATGACGTTTCACAAAGCCAATCTGCGCCTTTCGATCGGGCGAATACATCTGAAACGTGGTGTCCTCCAAGATAATGTCGAATCCGTCGATAAAGTGCCTGAGCGCCGATGTCCCCACAATACGGCTACGGGTCAAATGATGGAATGGGCCGAGGAAGAATGTTGCATGCGAGGGCCGTCCGTGAAGAAAGAAGCTGTCCTCGTTTTCCTTATTGGGACTGCATGAAAGAGTTTGAATCTTGCCGTTGCCCAGCTGGGCTAGAGTCCGAGCGAGTGTGCCTTCGGCGGCCCCCAGTAGGTAAAACCGAGCCGGGAGCGCAATATCCGCAATAGCGTCTGCATATCGCAAAAAGGCATCGCCAAGTCGAATCTCCTCCTCAAGACGATAAGGGATGCTGGCAAGATAATGAGGGTCGAAACGGCCCCAGATCTGGCGATGCACGCTGGTGAAGCTTTCCAACGTCACATCCCCCTGGAAAAGGCGCGCATCAACGGTCGGCATTTTGATCGGAACTCCTGATCGGCCCGCCGCGGTTGCCGAAAAAAAATCGGCCATTTCATTCAATCGCGGTGCCTTATCGCAGTCCTTGAAAAAGTCTCCCATCTGCTGTTCCATTTCGCTCTTCCCAAGTGAATTGCTCGACGCACAGCCTTCGCCCTGCGCCTCAGATGCCTAGACTCATGTCGAAACCAAATCGATCGACCCAGATTTATCGCCTCTCAAATAATAGCGCCGCCCAGATTCGACCGGCATAGGTACTCGTAGAGGGTGAAAAGCCGTTCGCCAATGGCTCTTCTGTTCTCTAGAAGAGACGAGGAACTTCCCAAAATTAGCGTGAAAATATGACGTCATTCCATGGCAAAGGCCGGAACTGTGAACTATAACTTGGTGCTCTACCGGATCCAAAGCGCTCGGATTTAGATAATCATAGCTCCTGAAAAGCACGGTTGGCGAGAGACATACCGGATCATGCAGCATCTGGATCACCGAGAAATACGAACGTTCGGCGAACAAATTAAAACCCGAAAGATCAAATCCACATTGGTTAAATACGGAATTGCTCTCAAAGGCTTGCACGTCAGCGCAGAGGAACCCGAATTGCTGAATCCGATCCGGCATCACTACTGTAGTAGGACTGGCAATTTGGCGGATGTCTTCCGCGATCGGCTCATATCCCTCACCAACTACTCCAGCGTCCAATGTTTCCGTAAAAATTATGTCAGGCGCCGAAGGAAGGTCGCCGTCCACAATTGCTTGCCTCGAGGACTTTGCAATCACCACGATGCGATCGTGCAAATCGTTCTTCCGGATAATCTCCTGCGCCGCCCCAGCAATTCGCTTATCCATTTCGCATGTGAATACCTTTCGAGCCCCATACTTGGCGAAGAGCATCGCCGGAAGGCCAGCCCCGGTACCGATTTCGACAACGGTCTTTCCTCTGAGATTACAAGATGCTATGGCCGCCTCTATTGCTGCATTTCGTACGGAGTCGCGCATCATTCTGAAGTGCCACCTAGGGACTTGAGAACCAGCGTGAGCGCGGGATGGAATTTCGTTCATTTTAATATCCCTCTAAACACCTTTGGTGGGTGAATAAGAGCCAACGATCTCATCGCGAACGGCGATCGAGATCGTCGCGCGCATTGTAGGGCTCCCTGTCAAGCCTCTGTGACGAGCGAATGAGTGTTCCAGCTCGCGAAGTGGAAGCAGCAAGAATGGTGCCAGGCACGGGAGCGCTAGAGACCTCCACTGCCAATTCAGTCGCCTACAAGAGAGTGCGTGAGTCTGCTCCAGTTTTTGGGAATGCGCCGCGTACCTGAACTCGGTGTCGATTTGTCGAATCCCGGACACGAGTTGTGTGTCAAGTTCTGCAAAATGGCGTGGGCATTCAGCGGTGACGTTGGCCTGTCGCCGCGCAGCCCCCGTGTTTAGCGGAGCGGCGGACATGGCGGGCCGAGTCTCAGGCGGCCAGTGCCCTCAGGTATCGGCGCTGGTCGAGATGTACGTGCAAGGCGTGTCGACGCGCAAGGTCAAGGCGATCACCGAGGAGCTGTGCGGCCACGCCTTCTTGGCCTGGACGGTGAGCGTGTCGACGGCGAAGTTCCAGCACGCCAACCCGCGTCACAAGCTTGCGCTGATAATAGCCGGACGGTAACCAACCCGCTCCGCCGGCCGCTCGCCTTTCTCGGCCCCGATCGCCTCCGTCATCTCGGCTTCCAAAGCCTCCTGCACCACAGTCTGCAAAACTCTGCGGAAGCCGTCCTCATCCGACAACAGCAACGGTTTCAACTCGCCTCTGCTCCGTCTAACTTCTCGCTTGGTCAAGGCACTCCCCTTCCACGGGAATCGGTCGAACGTCACCAGCGTGCCATGGCCGCCCCTCGCCTCAGAGCATGGGCCGCTCCCTCTCCAAAGCTTTTTGCAGAACCTTCAGGACATTATCCCGACACGGTCCATCTTCGGCCTGTATGCTTACACTGGTGGTCGCCTCGACCCTCAAGCGTGTCGCCGAATACGAGATCAGCTGCGAGTCGACATGAGACCGATAATTTCTCCGGGGTGAAATACGGTTTGTAGGTCCATCATCGCTTTGCCCGGCGAGAAAGCAACGGCGGTGGCTCGACAATCACGATTGAGCGACTATCTGGGGTGTCAAGTTGCATTTGCGAACTGGCTTCGCGCGTCGCGTGCTTTTGCATTGAGGATGACGAGCAGCTTTCTGGCGAGAGCGATGCGGATGACCATCTTTTCCTTTCC
>NZ_RZOS01000496.1:0-3792 GCF_004022605.1 Mesorhizobium sp. M4B.F.Ca.ET.089.01.1.1 | reverse complement strand
ACTCAATACGGGGCGATATTTTCATGGGCGAAGGCAGCCGCGCAATTTAGAAAATCTAATACTTGGAAGCAGCAGACTTGGATAGGCCGGTATCAGCCAAAATTTCGAGAATACGCTTCCAACGGGCACAACGACCGAAATCTTTCTGCTCAATCGCCTTTTCCGCCTTCATCGCGGCATAAAGCGGCGCCTCGGCGCCGAATTCCTTCACCAGCCAATGCGCCTCCTGTCTGGCGCGGCGTTCGTCCTCGTCAAGCATGGTTCCCGGCCTCCGGACCTTCGATGCCCACCGCAATGCAACTGCCGATGACAAGGACGGCGCCGGCGATGGCCGTCATCGTCAGCGTTTCGCCCGACAGCGCCAGAAGGAGCGTCGAGACGATCGGCGTGAGATAGGCGGCAACCGCAACCTTGCCGCCCCGGTCGAGCTTCAGCGCCCGCGACCAGAAGTAGTAGCCGAGCCCCATCGGGCCGGCGCCGAGATAAAGCCCGGCAATGAGATAGGTTCCGGCCTGCCAGGCGACGCCGTCATGCAGGCACCAGGCAAAGGTGAGGACCACGCCGGCCACGGCCGACGGCAGCAGGAACCGGTCCGGCGGGGTGGCCACGCGACCGACGACGATCGAATAGAAGGCCATGCACAGCGCCGAACCGAAGGCGGCGAGATAACCGACAAGATTGCCCTGGAACAACGACTGCTCGCGGCCTCCCGAGATCACCAGCGCCACGCCGACAAAGCCGAGCGCGGCGGTTACGCCGAGCAGCGCGGGGCGACGCGGGCTGTCCAGCACGATCAGCGCGGCCGCCACCATCAGCGGCCAAGTATAGGCGACAAGATTTGCCTCGATGACCGGCATCGAGGCGAAGGCGATGTATTGCAGGACCATGGTGCCGACGAGGCCGATGACGCCGACGGCAAAGGCAGCGAGGTTGGTTGTCTCCCCCTTCTCCCCTTGTGGAAGAAGGTGGATTGGCGCGCGGCGCTTCAGCCTGATCAGCGCAAAGACCAAGGCGGCGCCGGTGAATTGCAGGAATTGCACCAGCGACACCGGATGATTTTCAAGCAGCGACTTGCCGACCAGCGCATTTGTCGACCACAGCGCCACCGCGCCGGCGGCGAAGGCCAGCGCGGCCGCGGGGGCCGCTCCATCCCGGACGACCCGGGATGGGGTCCTGTCTTCCTGCCTGGCCATGACCTGTTCCGAATGCTGGATCAGCGAAGCAAGCCGGTTTCCGCCCATGGCTTCACTACCATGATTCCCTGGCACCGCCGGCGACGGTTTCCGCGGCCGGCTGCGGCGCGGGATGCTCCTCGGCAAAACGGCGATAGGCCGGCAACTGGTTGTTCCAGACGTCGTCGGCAAGCTCATTCACCCATGCACGATCGTGGTCGTTGTCGGCGGCGAGGTAGAACATGCGGTTGTCGTCGACATAGGGCTTTGCGACCGAGCGCTGGTTGAGCACCAGGGTGACGCGCGAGCCGAGCTGGATGGGCGCGGTGCGATGCAGCACGCCGAGGAATTGGCCGAGCGTGGCGTAGTTCATCTTGTGGTCGATGCGCATGATGCGGTTGCGCGGAATCTCGCGTCCGGATTCCAGGATCGCCCGCCCGGTCTCGGAATCATCGCAATAGATCTCCAGATGACCGCCGATCAGCGGATCGCTGATCGACAGCGGGATGAGCTCGGTGACCGGCACGCCGTCGCAGTGCCATTCGACGGCGCCGTCCTTGGGATTCATGAAGGTGACCGTCGAGCCGACGATCGACAGCGGATAGGGCTCGAGCTTGGTGCCCATCATGTCGGAGAGCCGCTCCAGGCGCAGCTTGTCGTTCAGCAGTTCCTTGATCTCGGGAATGTAGCGGTCGGCGCCGGTGATGAAGGTGAGATCCAGATGCTTGTGCACGGCATGGCTGGACTTCAGCTTCAAGGCAGCCTCCTCGATCGCGGCAAGCAGCGCCGGGTCGTAGCCGTGCAGATACTGGGCGACGCCGAAACTCGACACTTTCCAGGCGGTGTCGTGGCCGATGATGGCTTCACGGCTCATCGCACAACGCAGTTCGGGGATGGTGTGGGCGTTCATTCTACTTCTCCAGCGTGGGGGCAACACTTGGTAAACAGTCGATTAATCCGCCCACCCCTGTAAATTTAGGAATGCTGGTGCTACCCTAAGCCCAGCTTAAGGTCGAAAACGGTGCGTCTGCTCAGTCAGGTCAACCTCAATTCGCTGAAAATCGTCGAGAGTGCTGCCCGGCACGGGAACTTCACGCGTGCCGGTGAAGAACAGTTCATCACCGCTTCCGCCGTCAGCCAGCGCGTCAAGAGCCTTGAGGACCAGCTGCGCTTCAAGATTTTCCAGCGCGGCGGCAACGCGGTGTCGCTGACGCCGGAAGGCGAGACCTATGTGTCGCGGGTGCGCGAAGCTCTGGAGCGGATCGTGGCGGCCAGCATGGAAGCGACCGGGCAATCACAGGCGCATGTGCTGAAGATCTCGGTGCTGCCGACCTTCGCGGCGCGCTGGCTGTTTCCGCGCCTGCCGCTGTTCCAGCGGCAATATCCCGATATCGAAATGCGGGTGTCGACCTCGTACGCCACGCATGAGTTCGCGACCTCGGAATACGACCTGGAGATCCGTTACGGCGACGGCAGCTTCCCCGGCCTGCAGGCGGACCTGCTGTTCAAGGAAGATTTGACGCCGGTGTGCAGTCGCAAACTCTTCCACGAGATCCTCGGCGACAAGCCGCTGTCGAAGGTCACGCCGGACGATCTCAGGCATTTCACGCTGCTCCACTCCGACACCTGCACCCAGAATTGGCAGTCGTGGCTGGGCTTTGCCGGGGCGAGCTTCGTGCTCGGCGAGACCAAAAGCATCTATTTCGATTCCTGCATGATGTCCTACGAAGCGGCCAATGCCGGCATGGGTTTTGCCGTCGCCAACCGCGCCTATATGGCCAGCGACATCCGCGCCGAGCGGCTGGTGGCGCCGTTCGCGGTCCACCACCCCAACACCGCTGGCTGGTACTTCGTCAGTCCCGACACCCAGCACGCGGCACGCAAGGTGGTGCTGTTCAAGCAATGGGTGATGGCCGAAGCGGCGATGACCCAGCGCCAGCTGGATCAGGAGATCGAAGGCGTGCCGGTGAAGCGCGTCGCGGCGATGGCTTGAGGCACTCGCACAGGCTTCTTCGATCAAGCCATGTGCCCGATCAGGTACAAATGACGACCTCCCGCCGCAACTCTGGGTTTTTGTTGTAGATTTCACACAATAGGCGGAATTTCCGCCGGATTTCCCCCACTTCCAGCAGTCTTCCCCAACCTGTCCCCCTGACCTAGCGGCAAGACTCAGCTATGATCTTTCTTGCGGCGGGCCTGACTTTCCCGCTTGGCCGGCGCTTTTCAGCTTCCTCCCAAGCAGCGCCGGCCTTCTTCTGTGCAACAGCTGCCAGATTTGCTGAACTGCGCCGTGCGTCACTGTGCCGGCTGCGTTCCCTGCTGGTCACCGCCGCTGGTCGACTTCGGCACCGGGTTCTTGTCGACCTGCGGGTTCTGGTCGACGGGCGCCTTTGTCGGCTGGACGCTGTTGTCGCAGGCGGCGAGCGCGAGCCCCAAGGCTAGCAGCATCGGAAGCTTCATCATGACAACCTCCTCTCGTTCGCCCCTGAGGGCAAACGAGACGATGGCGGTTTGGTTGCACCGCGAGCCAGGTCGGATGAGGCGCCGGCGGAACAAAATGCCCCTCTCCCCGGTTGGTCCGCTGAAGGAGCTTTTGATCATGATCCGTCTGCTGATTGTT
>NZ_RZOS01000495.1:0-3804 GCF_004022605.1 Mesorhizobium sp. M4B.F.Ca.ET.089.01.1.1 | reverse complement strand
GTTGGGACGTCGAGTTCGGACGCGACGACCCCCGGTTGCACGCGTCCGAACTCGACGTCCCAACTGCGTTCCGCCGGTGCGGCTTCGCCGCTCAGCCCGAGCTTGGGGAAAAGCAGTTCCGCGACATTGAAGACCTCTTCCAGATGCGGGTAGGCGGACGCGATGATCGTTTCGATCCCGATCTCCTGATACTCGCGGATGCGTGCGGCAACGTTGTCGGGATTTCCGACCAAGGCCGTTCCAGCACCCCCACGCACCAGCCCGGGGCCGGCCCACAGGTTCGGACCGACAACCAGCCGGTCTCGTCGGCCCTGATGCAGAGCCGACATGCGCTTCTGTCCAACCGATTCCGAGATATTGACGAATCCGTTCTGGGCCTCGGCGATCAGGTCGTCGGTGACGCGGCTGATCAGTCGGTCTGCGGCGGCCCAGGCCTCATCCTCAGTTTCGCGAACGATCAAATGGATGCGAAGGCCGAAGCGGATCGTTCGGCCTTGCGCCGCTGCGGCCTGCCTGACCCGCCCGATCTTTTCGGCGAGCTGGTCCACCGGTTCGCCCCAACTCAGATAGGCGTCCACGTGCTTGGCGGCGATCGCAATGCCGGCGTCGGACGAACCTCCGAACCACAATGGAGGATGGGGCTGTTGAACCGGCGGGAAGGAAATGTCGGTGCCGTGGGCGGAAAGATACTTGCCCTCGAAATCCGCCGGTTCACCTGAAAGGATTCGCCGCCAGATGGTCAGGAACTCGTCGGTCTGGGCGTAGCGGTCGTCGTGGTTGAGCTTGTTGCCGTCACCGGCGAGGTCGGCTGGATCCGCGCCGGTGACGACATTGAGCAGCACCCGGCCGCCCGAAATCCTGTCCAGCGTGGCGGCATGGCGCGCAAAGAGGGCCGGCGTCCCACTGCCCGGCCGGAGCGCTACGAGGAACTTCAGCCGTTCGGTCAGCGGGATCAGGCCGGCTGCAACGATCCAGGCGTCCTCGCACCGCGTTCCGGTAGGCAAGAGCACGCCCTTGAAGCCAAGTCGATCGGCGGCTTGGGCGATCTCCTTGAGGTAGCGGAAGGTTGCCGGCCGGTGCCGCTCGTCGGTGCCGAGATAGGGGCCGTCACCATGGGTCGGCAGATACCAGTAGAGATCGAGCGGGCGGATGTTGCTGGACATCGGATTGTTCCTTCAGTGACAGGGGGTGTGTTGACGGGCAGTTGTCAGAGCTTGCGCTTCCAGGGGACGAGGCGGTGCTCCAGCCAGCGCATGCCGCTCGTGAAGGCGAACGCCAGGGCGGCAATGACAATGAGGCCGACGAAGACCACGTCGGTAGCGAGGAAGTTGGCCGCGGACATGATCATGTAGCCGAGCCCCGACTGCGCCGCGATCAACTCGGCCGCGACCAAGGTGGACAGTCCGGCTCCGATGGCAATTCGCAGGCCGGTCAGGATTTCCGGCAATGCGGATGGCAGGATAATGGTGGTGAACAATTGCAGGCGGCTGGCGCCAAGGGACAGCGCGGCATTGACCCGCTCAACGGGCACTGAACGGACTCCGGCCTGCGCGGCAAAGCAGATCGGGGCAAAGGTCGATAGCGTGAGGAGCGTGATCTTGGAGGTTTCGCCGATGCCGAGCCAGATGATCAGCAGCGGCAGATAGGCCAGGGGCGGCAAGCCCCAGTAGAGGTCGATCGGAACGCTGAAGATCCCCCTGATCCAACGGTTGAGGCCCATCAACAGGCCAAGGGGAACACCCAGCACGATTCCTGCGCCCAGAGCCGCGGCGATGCGGCCAAGGCTTGCCAGCGTGTGGTTGAGAAGCGTGTCGTTGGCATAGCCGTCGGCCGCGACGGCGCTGAACTGGGCCAGGACCTCGGCCGGCGACGGCAGGAACAGCGGTGACGCCCAGCCGAAGCGTGCGGCGAGGAACCACAATGCAATCAGCGACGCAAGCGTAACCAGGCTGATGCCGAGTGTGTTCGTCGATGCGGATCGACGTGGCCGAGCCGGCGGCGCGCGCCGGGCGGTCGAAGTCTGGAATGTGGTTGGGGAATTGGCGGCAAGCGTCATTGCAAGGTTCCTGTGCGGGCGCCTTCCGGCTGATGGATGAGCGAGCGGATTTCCTTCCGCAGTTCGATGAAGCGCGGATGGGACTGGATCGGCCCGATGTCGCCGCTTTCGGCGAAGTCGCGCACGAAGTCGGCGTCGAACCGGGCGACGATACGACCTGGCCGGGGCGACATCACAACGATCGTCGTGCCGAGCGTCAGGGCTTCCTCGATCGAATGGGTGATGAACAGGATCTGTTTGCCCGTCTTGGCCCAGACTGAGGCCAGAAGCTGCTGCATCGTCTCGCGCGTCAGGCTGTCGAGCGCGCCGAACGGCTCGTCCATCAAGAGGATCTTCGGATCTGTGGCCAGCGCCCGCGCGATGCCGACCCGCTGGCGCATGCCGCCCGACAGTTCGTAGGGCGGCTTTTCGGCGAAATCGGCGAGGCCGACCAGTTCCAACAGGCGCCTTGACCGCTCGTGGCGTTCTGCGCGGGAAACCCCCCGGTACTTCAGGCCGAGCGCGACGTTGTCCAGCACGCTGGCCCATGGCAGCAGAGTATCCTTCTGGAACACGACGCCACGATCGCCGCCTGGCGCCGCGATTTCCCGTCCGTCCAGCGTGATCGTGCCTTCGGTGAGCGGCAGGAAGCCGGCGATCGCGTTCAGCAACGTCGACTTGCCGCACCCGGAAGCACCGACCGCGACGACGATGGAAGCGGGGGCGATATCGAGCGAGACGTGATCGAGCGCATGTACGTCCTGTCCATCGGAAGCCGGAAAGGTGACGCTGGCATCTCGGATTCGAAGCATGGTGGCCTCCGGGCGATTTGGCTGGCGCGCCAGCCAAATCGGGGTTCCTTCAGGGATTGCTAGTTCGAGGCCTTGGCCACTTCGACATATTGCGGATCGGCGAAGGCCGCGTAGCTGTCCTTGGCCGAGGTGATCTTGTGCTGGTCCTTCAGGAAGCCCGCGGTGTCCTTGAGGATTTTCGCGACCGCGCTCTTTTCGCCACCGCCCAGCCATTTGTCGGAGACCTGTTCGTCGAGCGGCGGGACGACCGTCGTCTTCAACTGCTCCGAATTCTCGGCCGCTGTGCCGCCTTGCAATTTTGCGATCAGCTTCGCGTTCTCGGTATCCGGGCCCCAGGCGGCCGGATTGCTCAGGTAAGCCTGGTTATAGCCGTCGATCAGCCGGACATACTGGCCGAGGAACTCCGGATTGGCCTTGGCGAACGCGCCGGTGACGACCAGAGCGCCGAAGGTCGGCGCGCCGCGATCGGCGACCTGGCCGGCCGTGAGCAGGATCTTGCCGTTCTTCTTGAGCTCGGAAAGAGCCGGATCCCAGACGAAGCCACCGTCAATGTCGCCGCGCTTCCAGGCCGCGACGATCTCGGGCTGTGGAATAGCTATGACCTGGGTTTCCTTCTCGGAAATGCCTTCCTGCTTGAGCACGGCGAGAAGCTGGTAGTGATCGGTCGAGACCGGTGCGGCGGCGAGCTTCTTGCCGCGCAGGTCCGCCGGCGACTTGATTTCGGGTCGCACCACGAGCGCCTCGCCGTCGCGGGAGACCGACGAGATGTAGAACGCCTTCACGTCGATGCCCTTGCTGATGGCGGCCGAGAACGGGCTCGATCCGACATCGCCGATCTGGACGTCACCGGATGCGATGGCGGCGAAGATGTCGGCGCCGGAGTTGAAGCGGCGGAATTCGATGTTCCAGCCCGTCTTCTTGGCAAGGTCGCCATTGGCGATGCCAAGATTATAGGGG
>NZ_RZOS01000494.1:0-3850 GCF_004022605.1 Mesorhizobium sp. M4B.F.Ca.ET.089.01.1.1 | reverse complement strand
CTTGTGGGGAGGTCGGACCGAAGGTCCGGGTGGGGGGCGGCGCCGACCCCCGCCCCGCTGCTTCGCCGCGACCCTTCCCACAAGGGGGAGGGTAAGCTCACGGCATCAGCTGATATTCATAAAGCTTCTGATACAGCCCGCCCTGCTTGAGCAGGGTCTTGTGCGGGCCGCTTTCCTGCACCTTGCCGTTCTCCAGCACCACGATCGTGTCGGCCTGATGCACGGTCGACAGCCGGTGCGCGATGACGATGGTTGTGCGCCCGACCGTGAGCTGCTGCAGCGCGTCGCGGAACAGCGCTTCCGACTCGGCATCGAGCGCGCTGGTCGCCTCGTCGAGCAGCAGGATTTCGGCATTGCGCAGCATGGCGCGCGCGATCGAGATGCGCTGGCGCTGGCCGCCGGACAGTAGCGAGCCGTTCTCACCTACCTCTGTCTCGTAGCCCTTGGCCATGGCGCTGATGAAGTCATGGGCGTTGGCGGCCTTGGCGGCGGCGATCACCTCCGCTTCGGTCGCATCCTGACGGCCGAGGCGGATGTTGTGCATGACGGTGCCGGCGAACAGGAACGTGTCCTGACTGACATAGGCGATCTTCTGCCTGAGCGAGGCGAGCGTGGCATGCGAGATGTCCTGGCCGTCGAACGCCACCTTGCCGCTCTGCGGGTCGTACATGCGCATGATCAGATTGAGGATCGTCGACTTGCCGCCGCCCGATGGCCCGACCAGCGCCGTCATCTTGCCGGGCGCCAGGGTGAGGTTCAAGTCTTTGAAGACCGGCGCGCTCTCGGGATAGGCGAAAGTTACGTCTTCGAACCTAATCTCGCCGGACCCCGGTCGCAGCGGTGTGGCGTCCGGCTTTTCGGCAAGTGTCAGCGGCCGATCGGCGAGTTGGAACATCATGCGCACGCCGACGATCCCGGTCTCAAGCGAAATGCGCACGCGTGCCAGACGCTTGGCCGGTTCATAGGCCAGCAGCAGTGCCCCGATGAAGGCCATGATGTTGCCCGGCATCTGACCGCCCTGCAAAACCAGGAAACCGCTCACAAAGATCGCACCGGCGATCGCCAGTCCGGCAAGCGTTTCCATCACCGGACTGGTGGCGGCTTCCAGTGTGGCGATGTTGTTGGCGCGGTTCTCGACGTCGGAGACCGCCTTGTACATGCGCTTGCGCATCGCGCCTTCGAGGTTGAAGGATTTGACGACACGCACCCCGATCGCCGTCTCCTGCATCACATGCACGATCTGGCCGAGCGAGCGGAATTCCATCGACGCAATCTTGCGGATGCGCTTCAGGATGCGGTTGACGCCGTAGATCGCGACCGGCCCGACGACGAAGCAGATCAGGGACAACGCCGGTTGCTTCCAGACCATGACGGCCACCAAGGCAATCAAGGTCACCAGGTCCCGCACATAGGATGTGACGACGAGGTCGAGGACGCTGCGTGCGGCCTGCGCGTTGTTGGTCATGCGCGTGATCAGGTCGGATGACGACGTCGAATGGTAGAACTCGATGCCTTGCGCCAGGATCCGGTCATAGATCTTGCGCTGGCGGTCGGCGATGATGGCGTTGCCGACCCGGCTCATGAAATAGGCCTGGACGAAGTTGGCGATGCCCTTGGCGATGAAGATTGCGGCGACTGCAAAGGCAATCCAGTTGACGCGTTCGACTCTCTTGTAGATCACGAATTCATTGGTGATTACGCTGAGGATCCAGGCGCTGGCGGCGGTCGTGGCGGCCACCACCAGCATCGAAACTATGGCCGCGCCATAGCCGAACTTGTGTTGGTGAAAGGATTCCCTCACCAACCTCGCGATGAGGCTCTGGTTTTCCGACGAACGGAAGAAACGAAACAAACGGCTGATCCCGTGCCTGGCTGGAGTCTCTGAGCGAATTTCGGATTCGCCACGAGGGCGAGAGGCGGCTTATAGAGCGAGTTGCCGCCGGATGGAACCTTTCGCACTTGCGGAACGAAACGGCTGCGGCAGACCCTCTTTTGCGCCAGGATGGCGCTGATTCTACCAAGGGGATGACGGAAGATGGATTTCGACCTGATCGTGCGCGGCGGCAAGCTGCCGGACGGAAGGGTTGCCGACATCGGCATCGCCGGCGAGACGATCGCCGCGATCGAGCCCGAACTGACCGCCGCCGCGGGCACGGTGATCGACGCGCGTGGCAATCTGGTCTCGCCGCCCTTCGTCGATCCACATTTCCATATGGACGCCACGCTCTCCTACGGCATTCCGCGCATCAATGCTTCCGGCACGCTGCTCGAAGGCATCGCGCTGTGGGGCGAACTTAAGCCGCTGCTGACGCATGAGGCGGTGCGCGAGCGGGCGCTCGCCTATTGCGACTGGGCGGTGTCGATGGGGCTGCTTGCCATCCGCACCCATGTCGATGTCTGCGACGACCGGCTGCTGGCGGTCGAGGCGCTGCTCGAGGTCAAGACGACCGTCGCGCCCTATATCGACCTGCAGCTCGTCGCCTTCCCGCAGGACGGGCTCTACCGCTCGCCGACGGCGCGTCAAAACACCATCCGCGCGCTCGACCTCGGCGTCGACATTGTCGGCGGCATCCCGCATTTCGAGCGCACCATGGCCGACGGCACGCGCTCAGTAACCGAGCTCTGCGAAATCGCCGCCAAACGCGGCCTCATGGTCGACCTGCACTGCGACGAGACCGACGATCCGCTGTCGCGCCACATCGAGCAGCTTGCCTATGAGACCGAGCGGCTCGGCCTGCAGGGCAGGGTGGCCGGCTCGCACCTCACCTCCATGCATTCGATGGACAATTACTACGTCTCCAAGCTGTTGCCGCTGATCGCCGAGGCCGGCGTGGCGGCGATCCCCAATCCGCTGATCAACATCATGCTGCAGGGCCGCCACGACACGTTCCCCAAGCGACGCGGCCTGACCCGGGTGAAGGAGATGCTGGCGCTCGGCATCCTCGTCGGCTGGGGCCAGGACTGCGTGCTCGACCCCTGGTATTCGCTGGGCACCGCCGACATGCTCGACGTCGCCTTCATGGGCCTGCATGTCGCCCAGATGTCGAGCCCGGCCGACATGGCGCGCTGTTTCGACATGGTCACCAACGTCAACGCCGCCATCATGGGCCTCGACCACCTCGGGCTGGCCGTCGGCAAGCGCGCCAGCCTCGTCGTCCTCGATGCCGGCAATCCGATCGAGGCGGTGCGCCTGCGCGCCGAACGGCTCTGCGTCATCGCCCGGGGCAAGGTGGTGGCGGAGCGGACAAAGCAGGAAACGCGCCTGTCGATCGCGGGCAGGCCGCAAAATGTCAACCGAAGGCATAAATCGAGCTAGAACCAGCCGATTTTCGTCGCTGGTCTTACGGATTGCCGGGATTTTGCTCGTCAAATCCCCGGCTTGAAGCTAGGACGCCCGCCATGGCTCAGTCTTTCGCCCGTGGCTTTACGATCAAGAACATGCTTCTCGCCGGCATCCTCCTGATGCTGGCCGGCGATTTCATGTTCGCGCTGAACGACGCGATGGGCAAATGGCTGGTCGCCTCCTTCTCCGTCGGTCAGGTGGTGCTGATCCGCTCGATCGGCGCCTTCATCGTGCTCGGTCCGATGATCGCCAACCAGGGCGCGGGCAAGCTGTTCAGTCTCGACCGGCCGATGCTGCAGGTCCTGCGCGTCGTGGCGACCACGCTCGATACCGGGTTCTTCTACGCCGCGGTCGTCTATTTGCCGCTCGCCGACGTGATGAGCTTCTACATGGCCGGCCCGATCTATGTCGCGGCGCTGTCGCACCTGCTGCTCGGCGAGAAGGTCGGCTGGCGGCGATGGCTGGCGATCCTGGTCGGCTTCTGCGGCGTGCTCATCATCCTGCAGC
>NZ_RZOS01000493.1:0-3855 GCF_004022605.1 Mesorhizobium sp. M4B.F.Ca.ET.089.01.1.1 | reverse complement strand
CGGAGCCGTCGTCGACGACCACCAGTTCGATATCGGGCCGCGGATCGGACAGGACCGATGCCAGCGTGCGGGGCAGGCTTCCGCGGCGGTTCCTGGCCGGGATGACGACGGCGAGCCGGGGGGTGACAACTGCTCCCTGCGCGGCTGGAAGGGAATTCGGCAAGGCTGTCACCGGCGGAACTCGTGCGTGGCGGGTCGAGTGCGGCAGAAGCCGGCCTTTGCCGCCCAGCGAAAGTCGACCATGTTGCGATGCGCGATCAGCCGTTAGCCCATACGGTAGGTGACGAAACGTTGCCAGACATCAAACTGAAGCGAAATTCGTATATCAGCAATATCGCTGTATTCGCAAGAAACGCAGGCGCGCCAGGCGGCCTTACTCTGTTTGAACGGCCGAAGTCTCGGCCGGGTCGACGCCGCCTCGTTTTGGCGCGACCAGCACAAGCGCGGCCACAATTGCAATCGCCGCAATCGTCATTGCGATGAACACAGTTCTTCCCATGGTTGTAAGTTAGGGTGGCTTCGTTCGACGACAAGGACACGCCTCCGAGATCGAGACCGGCAAAGCCCGCCGGGCGGTTGGCCGAGCCCTCTTGAACCGACTTCCGGAATGATGCACACCGCGCCGGCATGACCAAAGCGACGCAGGCTCATCCGCTCGACCATCTGGTGCTGCCGACAGCGCGCCTCGATGCCGCGCGGGCGCGGCTGGTTTCACTCGGCTTCGTCGTCGCGCCGACCGGCATCCACCCGTTCGGCACCGAAAACTGCTGTGTCTTTTTCGCCGATGGCACCTATCTGGAGCCGCTGGCGGTTGGCAACGACCAGGACGCGGACCTGGCGATAGGCGAAGGCAACGTGTTCGTCGCGCGCGATCGTCTCTACCGGCAGAACCTCGGCGACGAGGGCTTTTCCGCTGTCGTGCTCGGAACCGGCGATGCCGATGCCGACCACGTTCGTTACGTCGGGGCCGGGATGTCGGCGGGGGAGATGCTGAGTTTTTCGCGCACTTTCACCGATACGAGCGGCAAGAGCGACCTGGCGTCCTTCAAGCTGGCCTTCTGCGCCAGCAAGGATGCCGATGATGCTTTCCTTTTCGCGTGTGAGCGCATCAATGCACCGAAGATCGACCGTACCGCATTGCAGGCCCATGCCAACGGCGTGACAGGCATCATCGAAGTCGTCGCTGTCAGCGACAGGCCTTCTGGCCAGGTCGGGCTGCTCTCGACGGCTGCCGCCAAGCAAGCTGCGCAAGGTGATGCGATCGAATTGCCGAACGCAACCCTGACCGTCCTGGAGCCGGCGGCCTTCGCCTCGCGCTGCAACCTTCCGACCGGAGCGTCGCCGCATCTGCGCTTTGCCGCCATCGTTTTCTCGGTCCGCAGCGCCGCCATCGCAGCGCGCCTGCTTGCGGCCAACGCCATCGCACATCACATGAGCGGCAATGATATTGTCGTCAGGCCGGCGCCCGGGCAGGGCGCCGCCTTCATCTTCCGGGAGACAAAATGAACAAACCCCTGGCGCCCAATCCGTCCGTGACCGTCGGCAACGTCGTCTTCTCGAACGCCGCGCCGCTGTCGCTGATCGCCGGCCCCTGCCAGCTGGAATCGCGCCAGCACGCCTTCGACATGGCCGGCGCGCTGAAGGAACTCACCGACAGGCTCGGCATCGGGCTTGTCTACAAGACCAGCTACGACAAGGCCAACCGCACCTCGCTGTCGGCCACGCGAGGCGCCGGGCTGGAAGCGGCGCTGCCGGTCTTCGACGATCTGCGGAAGACGTTTTCCCTTCCGGTGCTGACGGACGTCCACACCGAGGAGCAATGCGCGATCGTCGCGCCGCATGTCGATGTCCTGCAGATCCCCGCCTTCCTTTCACGCCAGACCGACATGCTGGTCGCGGCGGCTAGGACGGGCAAGGTGATCAACGTGAAGAAAGGCCAGTTCCTCGCCCCCTGGGACATGAAGAACGTGGTCGCCAAGATCACCGGTTCCGGCAACGCCAATGTGCTGACCACCGAGCGTGGCGCCTCCTTCGGCTACAACACGCTGGTGTCCGACATGCGGGCGCTGCCGATCATGGCCGAGATCGGGGCGCCGGTGATTTTCGATGCCACGCATTCGGTCCAGCAGCCGGGCGGGCAGGGTGGTTCTTCGGGCGGCGAACGTCGCTTTGTCGAGACGCTGGCGCGCGCCGCGGTCGCGGTCGGCGTCGCCGGCGTGTTCATCGAGACGCATCAGGATCCGGACAACTCGACCTCTTCCGATGGCCCGAACATGGTGCCCTTGAAGGACATGCCAGCCTTGCTGGAACGGCTGATGGCCTTCGATCGCATCGCCAAGGGCCGCTGACCCGACTCGCCGTCCCATCGGCTTGTCGCAGGCAACCGCCGGCTGTAGGCTCCTGCCGCAACTGAGCGCCTTGGCAGGAGGAAGCCATGTCCGTCGCCCGCGTCACAGAGATCACGTCATCGTCCAAGAAGAGCTTTCAGGATGCCATCGAAAAGGGCATCGCGCGCGCAGCAAAGACCCTGAAGAACGTCGAGGGCGCCTGGATCCAGGACCAGAAGATCGTCGTCGAGGGCGGCAAGATCGCCGCTTACCGCGTAAACATGAAGGTCACCTTCATCCTCACCGACAACTAGGCAATTTCAGGAAAAGTGCGTAGCGGTTTTCCGTCCGGAATTGCGTAAAAACAAAGTCGGGAACCTTCGTCCGCCCCTCTCATTGTCCATGCAGGCATTCAATCGAGAGGAGTTCCACCATGAGCACCCTGACCGGGCACACCGAAGCCATTGCCGCCTCGCGCGTCATCGGCACATCGGTCTACAACACCGAAGGCAAGAGCATCGGCAGCGTCGAAGACATCATGCTCGACAAGACCTCGAACGGCATCATGTTCGCGGTGATCGGCTTTGGCGGATTCCTCGGCGTTGGCGAGAAGTACCACGCCATCCCGTGGGCGAGCCTCGACTATGACGAGGACAGGGGCGGCTATGTCGTGCCGTTCTCCAAAGAGCAGTTGCAGGCCGCGCCGGCCTATTCGATCAACGAATTGGCGGGCGCCGACGGCCAGGCGGCGCGCGACGAGTCGTACAGCTACTACCGGGTCGAGCCCTACTGGCACTGAAGCGTTCGGCCAGCCCAGAGCGGAATCAAAAAAGGCCCCCGCACATGCGGGGGCCTTTCTTCTGCAAGATCCTACTGCGCTGCTTGAAGTGTCGACAGTTGCGCGGCGCCCTGCTGGGGCTGCTGGTTGTCGCACGACGTCAGGAACGCAGCCGCGATCAGGAACAAACTCACGATACCGCTCAACTGGGACATGGCGAAACTCCTCCTGTTTCGCCCCGCGCAAGCAGAATCATAGACCAGAACGTTGCGCGCCGCGCATGACTTATGATGACAGAAATTTGCGCTTCGTGAATCGGCGGGCGGGCAATATTTGCGGGCGCCCCGATTGCCTTTTGCGGCACTTTGGCTAAGAGGGGCGCGACGCTTCAATCGATCAATCGGGGACATTGCAATGACCGCCATCGTCGACATAGTCGGGCGTGAAATCCTGGACAGCCGTGGAAATCCGACCGTCGAGGTCGACGTGGTGCTGGAAGACGGCTCGATGGGCCGCGCCGCCGTACCGTCAGGCGCCTCGACCGGCGCGCATGAGGCGGTCGAGCTGCGCGACGGCGGCCCGCGCTATCTCGGCAAGGGCGTGCAGCGGGCGGTCGAGGCCGTCAACGGCGAGCTGTTCGAGGCGATCGGCGGCATGGAGGCCGAGAACCAGATCCATATCGACCAGACGATGATCGAGCTCGACGGCACGCCGAACAAGAGCCGGCTCGGCGCCAACGCCATCCTCGGC
>NZ_RZOS01000492.1:0-3874 GCF_004022605.1 Mesorhizobium sp. M4B.F.Ca.ET.089.01.1.1 | reverse complement strand
CCTCGAAGCGCAGCGGCCGGTTGTCCATGCAGGAGGGCAAGCGGAAACCGTACTCGGCCAGCGTCGCCTTGCGGCGGAAGTCGCCGCGATACATGCCGCCGATCTGCGGCACGGTGACGTGGCTCTCGTCGATGAAGATCAGCGCATTGTCGGGCACATATTCGAACAGCGTCGGCGGCGGATCGCCCGGCTGGCGGCCGGTCAGGTAGCGCGAATAGTTCTCGATGCCGGCGCAGGAGCCGGTCGCCTCCAGCATCTCCAGGTCGAAGCGGGTGCGCTGCTCCAGCCGCTGCGCCTCCAGCAGACGGCCAGCCTTTTCAAGCTCTTGCAGGCGGTGCTTGAGCTCTTCCTTGATCGACTTGATGGCCTGATTCAAGGTCGGGCGCGGCGTCACATAGTGCGAGTTGGCGTAGATCTTGACGCTTTTCAGCTCGCCGGTCTTCTGCCCGGTCAGCGGGTCGAACTCGGTGATCTGCTCGATCTCGTCGCCGAACATCGAGATGCGCCAGGCGCGATCTTCCAAGTGAGCCGGGAAGATCTCGATCGTGTCACCGCGCACGCGAAAAGAGCCGCGGACGAAGTTGATGTCCTGGCGCTTGTATTGTTGGGCAACGAGATCGGCGAGCAGGGCGCGCTGGTCGAGCCGGTCGCCGATCTGCATCTGGAAGGTCATCGCCGTATAGGTCTCGACCGAGCCGATACCGTAGATGCAGGAGACCGAGGCGACGATGATGACGTCGTCGCGCTCCAGCAGCGAGCGCGTCGCCGAGTGGCGCATGCGGTCGATCTGCTCGTTGATCGAGGATTCCTTCTCGATATAGGTATCGGTGCGCGGGACGTAGGCCTCGGGCTGGTAGTAGTCGTAGTAGGAGACGAAATACTCGACCGCGTTTTCCGGGAAGAACTTCTTGAACTCGGCGTAGAGCTGCGCGGCCAGCGTCTTGTTCGGCGCCAGGATCAGGGCAGGGCGCTGCGTCTCCTCGATCACCTTGGCCATGGTGAAGGTCTTGCCTGAGCCGGTAACGCCGAGCAGCACCTGGGTGCGATCGTTCTGATCGACGCCTTCGACCAGGTCCTTGATCGCCGTCGGCTGGTCGCCGGCCGGCTCGAAATCCGACACCATCTTGATGGCGATGCCGCCTTCCGACTTTTCTGGGCGGGTAGGGCGGTGCGGCGTCCACAGCACGCCGTCCTTGTGCAGCGGATTGCCGGACTCGATCAGCGCCGACAGCGCGGCCACCGTGGCGGTGACGCCGCCGGACGAAATCGACTCGGCATCCTCCAGGCTGATGTCCAGGCCGGCGACCGGGTTGAGCCCCGCGGCCGTACGCTCCTTGGCCGACGCCGCGCCGCCCATCGAGGTGCCGCGCGCCGTGCGCCCGGGCGCGGACGAGCGTTCAGGGATCTTCTTGGGTGCTTTCGCCTTAGGCTGCTTCTCCGCTTCGCGCTCGATCTGCCCGGCCCAATCGGAAATCGAGCCGGTCAGCGGCGCGCCGGCAAAGTCGGCCTGCGGCGCTTCGGCAAAGCCGCCCGGCTCGAGCGGTTCGGCGGCGTCGAGGAATTCGGTCAGCGGGCTGCGCCGCTTCGGCGCGCCACGGTCGTCCTGCGCCTGCGACGGCGTTTTCTTGTCGGGGAGTTTGGCCATGGCCCGAATATGGGAGGACTCGCCCGAAATGGAAAGAGCGGAGTGTCGGGGCACGCACCCGCCACCGATGCTGCTGACAGCAGGCTGTCAGGAGCGGTGGCGGGCCTGTGTCCTCAATTGAACCACAGCGCGAAGGTCAGGAAGCCGGCGCCGCCGAACTCGCGCTGGATCTGGTCGAAGTCGTCGCCGGTCAGGATCCTGCCACTCTCGAAATAGGGCGCGATGGCTGGGCCGGTGATCGACAGCACCAGATCGAACGTCTTCGGCTCGTCGAAGAAGCGCTTCATGTTGATGCCCTTGCCGGCGACGCGGAAATGCGGCAGCAGCACGCGCCCCTCAAGCAGGTCCTCGGCCATGTCGAGCGTGGCAAGCCAGGCCGTGACCTGTTCCTCGCCGACTTCGAGGCCGGTGAGCGGGTTGGGGCCTTTCTGCTTTGGACCGGGCAGCCATTCGCGGTCGTTGTCGGTCTCGGCGCGGATCGCCTTCCAGTCCTCGCGCGACAGCCGGATCATCTCCAGCAGATGGCGGCGCGCGGCCTGCCGGCGTTCCGGCTCGACCACCGGCCAGTTGACCAGATGCACCAGCGAGATGAAGTCGGCGAAGCGCCATTCGGAAGCGAAGATCGAGCCGCTCATGCCGCCGTCCGGCGGCACCAGCACGTCCTGCAGCGGCAGTTTGGCGCGCGGGAACAGCATGTGGAACGAGCCGTCGAACATGGTCTTGAAATCATGCGCCAGCCAGAAGTCGGCCTGCGCCATCAGGAACTCGGCATAGCCCTGCAGCCAGTAGCCGTCGGCGCGATCGAAGCGGAAGGTCAGTGACGGCGCCGGCCCGTCCGGCGCGCCGCCGCGCGACAGCGCGGCCATGATCGACGCGGCGCTCTCGTCCCGGGCGATGTTGCCGTCCTCGTTGAGGTCGATGCCGAGACGGGTGAGGTCGATGACCATGCCGATATCGGCATCGGCCGGCACGGAGCCCAGCGTGGCGGCGGATTTCTGCAGCCGGTCGCGGAAGGCGACCAGGATGGCGCGGAATTCCTCGTAGGTGAGCGGCTCGGGATTGGGGTTGTCCGGCACCGGCAACCGCATCAAGGGCAGCATGAAGGATTGCGGGCTTTCGAAACCGTGGCGATGCAGGCCGCCGGCTAGGATCTCCAGCGCGGTGAAGAATTCGCCGGCGCCGGCGGCGTATGCCGATGCCGGATCGCTGGGCGCGGCTGCCTCAAGCGCGGCGAGCGCGCTGTTGCGCTCGGTGACGGTCTTGGCCTCGAACAGCGGAGCGGGATCGGGGGCAGCGGCGCAAGGAGAAGCAAGCGGCAGGAGCAGAATGAGCGCAGATGCGACAAGGCTCGGCAATCGGGTCAATTCGGATCCTCCCGTCGGGTCTTCCATCGGCGAGAATACACAGATTTGCGGCGCTTCGTCTGCTGCTTCCTCCTGCCGGGCAGACGGTCTACACAGGGCAAACGAATGGGCATTGCGTGTCGAACTATCCGCTCTCCTACAAACTGTCCTGGCTGCCGCGCTTCCTGCGGCCGTCGCTCGGCGGCGAGGCGCGAGGCTTTGCGCCGCCGGCCGCGACGCTGATCGAGCCGCCGCCGGCGCGGAAGGTGCGGCTGGCCGTCCTCGGCGACATCTCGGCGGTCGCCAACCGCAGTGCGCCGGAGTGCGATCCGGCCCTCGCGGCGCTGCTCGCCTCCGCCGACCTGGTGGTCGGCAATTGCGAAAGTCCCGTCGTCGAGCGGCCGAGCGCCGTGGTCGGCACAAGGCTCGGCACGCATCATGCGATGACGGAGCGCTTCCTTGCCGACACCCTGGCGGCGGTCGGCATTGCGCGCGAGAAACTCGTCCTGTCTCTGGCCAACAACCACATGCTCGACCAGGGCGTCGCGGGTTTCGAGGAGACCGTCCGGACGCTGAAGCGGCTTGGTGTCCGCAGCATCGGCACTGCCGCGAAGGCGCCGATCGAGCGGTTCGCGGTGGGACCGCTGACCATAGGCCTCTTCGCTTTCACGCAGTGGCGCAATGCCGACGCCGCACCGTTCGCGAGCCGCGTGTCGATGCGAAGCGATCCGGGGCCGCGCGACGCGGCCAGGGACGTCGACCTCGTCTGCGCCGTGCCGCATTGGGGCTGGGAGTTCCGGCACTTTCCAAGACCGGAGACACGGTCGCTGGCCGAGCAACTGGCCGGGCAGGGCGTCGGGCTGATCGCCGGGCATCATGCCCATGT
>NZ_RZOS01000491.1:0-3876 GCF_004022605.1 Mesorhizobium sp. M4B.F.Ca.ET.089.01.1.1 | reverse complement strand
GCAGACGACCGTTCGTTGCGGAAACGCGACCTTTGCCGCGACCGCTGCCGGCAGCCCGTAACCCATGGCGCCCGACTGCGGGGCGAGCAGCCGCGCCTCCGGCCCGAACTTGAAAAATTTGTTCGGCCACACCGTGAAATTGCCGGCGCCGTTGGTGAGGATGACGTCGGCGGGCAAGGTCTCGCGCAGCCATGCGCTGACGGCGACCATATCCACGGGTCCGGGCTGGACGGGCGCCGCGAATGTCCCTTCATAGGCCTTGCGCGCCGCCGCCCGCCATTCGGCCCAGGTGCCTTTCACCGGGGTCAGCGCTTTGGCGAAGGCGTTCGGACCGGCATGGATGCCGATCGTCGGCACATAGATCTTGCCGATCTCGCGGTCGGAGCCATGCACATGGATCAGCTTCTGCCGCGGCACCGGTACCGACAGCAGTGTGTAACCGTCCGTCGTCATCTCGCCGAAGCGGACATTGACGGCCAGGATCACATCGGCCTCGCGGATCAGGTTCCTGACATGCGCCACCATGCCGACGCCGGCCTCGCCGACGAAGACCGGCGCGTGGTTGTCGAACTGGTCCTGATAGCGGAAGGCCGCCACGACCGGGATGTCGGAGGCCTCGGCGAAAGACTGCAGCGCCGCGCGTCCCTCCGTCGTCCAGTTGGCGCCGCCCATCAGCAGCAGCGGCCGCTCGGCTCCGGCCAGCAGTCCCAGCGCCGAAGCGAGCGCGTCCGCTGACGGTGCCGGCTCGAAGATCGCCGCCGGCCCCCCGAGCGGCGGGGCCTCGGTCAGGGTGGTGAGCATGTCCTCAGGCAGCGCGATCACGACCGGGCCGGGCCGCCCGGTCAGGGCGGTGGTCCAGGCCCGCGCGACGATCTCCGGCAGGCGCGAGACATCATCGATCTCGACTGCCCATTTGGCGACAGTCCCGAACACCGCCCGGTAGTCGATCTCCTGAAAAGCCTCGCGCCCCTTCATGTCGGTTCCGACCTGGCCGACGAAAAGGATCATCGGCGAACTGTCCTGCATGGCGGTATGGACGCCGATGCTGGCATTGGTCACGCCCGGGCCGCGCGTCACGAAGCAGATGCCCGGCGTGCCCGTCAGCTTGCCGTAGGCCGAGGCCATGAAGGCCGCGCCGCCCTCGTTGCGGCAAAGCACGTAGTCGAGCTTGCCATGGGTGTCGTGCAGCGCGTCGAGGACGGCGAGATAGCTTTCGCCGGGAACGCCGAAGCTCTTGGTCGCGCCAAGCGCAATCAGGCACTCGACAAGAAGGCGACCGCCATTGCGGACCATGCTTCGACATCCTCTTGAGCTGGCGGCAAGCGGAACCGAGCCTGCCTTTTCGTATTTATACCTGCACGCTGGCGGGTCGCGGCGAAATCAAGAAATGCGGTCCATTCGAAAGTTTTTCTTTACAGTGTCGAACGCACCAGAACACCGGGGTTCATCGTGCCCTGCGGATCGAGCGCGCCCTTCAGCCGCGCCATGATTTCCCGCTCCACCGCGCCGCGATTGCTGTCGGCCATGGCGATCTTGGCGCGGCCAAGCCCGTGCTCGGCCGCGAAGCTGCCGCCTATTTCCGTGGCGAGTGCCGACAGCGCCTCGGCGAACCGCCCGGCCTTGCCGTCGAAATCAGCGCGGCCTTCCGGCGGTGACAGATTGTAATGGATGTTGCCGTCGCCGAGATGCCCGAACGGGTTGATCCGCACGCCGGGCAGGATGTCCCGGCAGACTCTGGCACCGGCCTCGATGAAACGGGCGATCGCGCCTGGAGGGACGGAAATGTCGTGCTTGAGCTGCTCGCCCTCCAGCCGCTGCCCCTCCGGCTGCTCCTCGCGCAGTCGCCAGAACTGGGCCCGATGCGCGCCCGATGTCGCCAGCGCGCCGTCCAGCACAAGGCCCTGCTCCATGCCCCATTCCAGTGCTGAAGCCAGAATGTCGTCGAGGGGAACGCGCGCCGAGCCCGAAGCCAGCTCGACGAGCAGATAGACATCGCCCCTGGCTTCCAACTGGTAGGCGAGATCGGGCACATGCTTGAGAGCGAGTTCAAGGCCGAGATCGCAGAAGAACTCGAGGCCGGTCAGGAATTCCCCCGCCTCGCCGCGCAGGAATGCGCCGAAGGAGACGGCGGCGGCAAAGTCGGGCATGACCAGCAGCGCGCCCGCCTGCTGTCGTGGCGTCGGATAGAGCCGAAGCACCGCGCGCGTCACGATGCCGAGCGTGCCTTCCGCGCCGCAGTAGAGCTTGCGCAGCTGGTAGCCGGCATTGTCCTTCTGCACCGCGCGCAGCCCGTCCCAAATCGCGCCGTCAGCAGTCACGACTTCGAGGCCGAGCACGAGGTCCTGCATCATGCCGTATCGGAAGGCGTGGCTGCCGCCGGCATTGGTGCCGATCAGGCCGCCGATCCTGGCGCTGCCTTCCGCGCCGAGATGCATCGGGAACATCAGCCCGTGCGGCTCCAGCGCCTCGTGCAGCGCCGCGAGAACGACGCCCGCCTCGACGACGATCGAGCCGCTGTCGAGATCCGGTTTGCCGATCGCCGCCATGCGCGACAGCGAGACGATCACCGCGTTCGGCTGCTCCGTGACGGCGCCGCCGCAAAGCCCGGTGTTGCCGCCTTGCGGCACCGCCGCCAGACCGGCCTCCCGGCACAGCTTGACGACCGCGGCCACTTCCGCGGTGTTGGCCGGCCTGGCGACGCCCAGGGGGGCAACGCCGTAGCGATTGAGCCAGTCGCGCTGGTATGGCTCGGCGTCGACGCCTGAAAGCCAGCCTTTCGGTCCGAGAATCGCGCGCAATTCGAGAACGGGATCAGTCATTGAAATATCCGGAAGATAGCTGTGCGGCGTGCTGCTCGGGAACGTGGCATCTTCCAGAATGTCGTTCAATGACCCAGCACCTGCGACAGGAACTGCCGCGTGCGCTCGTTGCGGGAGGCGGTGAAGAACTCCTCCGGCGGCGCCTCTTCGACGATCTCGCCGCCGTCCATGAAGATCACCCGGTTGGCGACGCGGCGCGCGAAGCCCATCTCGTGGGTGACGCAGATCATCGTCATGCCTTCCGAGGCGAGCGTGACCATGACGTCCAGCACCTCGGAAATCATTTCCGGATCGAGCGCCGAGGTCGGCTCGTCGAACAGCATGATCTGCGGCTGCATGCAAAGGGCGCGCGCGATCGCCACCCGCTGCTGCTGGCCGCCGGAGAGCTGGCCGGGAAACTTCATCGCCTGTTCGGGGATGCGAACCTTCTCCAGATAGCGCCTGGCGGTTGCCTCTACTTCCGCGCGCGGCTGCTTGCGCACGATCATCGGCGCAAGCATGCAGTTCTCCAGCACCGTCATGTGCGGAAACAGGTTGAAGTGCTGGAACACCATGCCGACCTCGCGCCTGATCTCGTCGATGTTGCCGACATCGTCGTTGAGTTCGGTGCCGAGCACGGTGATGCGGCCGCCATTGTGCTGCTCGAGCCGGTTGATACAACGGATCATGGTGGATTTGCCGGAACCGGAGGGACCACAGACGACGATCCTCTCGCCTCGTTCGACGGACAGGTTGACGTTTCGCAGCGCGTGAAAGGCGCCATAGTATTTGTCGAGGCTTTCGATGCGGACCGCGGGTCCGCCGGCCTCGCCCGAACTGCCTATCGTCATGCGGACCTCCTTAGCGTTCGCCGACCGACATGCGGCGCTCGAGAAAGGCGCCGTAGCGGGACAGGCTGAAAACGAAGACGAAGTAGATGAAGGCGATGAAGGCGTAGACTTCGACATAGGCGAAGCGCCATTCGCCGGTTCCGTAGGCGGCGTTGCCGGAGGCCAGGATCTCCAAGAAGCCGACGATGACCACCAGTGAGGTCTCCTTGAACGCGACCACGAACTGG